>JAQCHM010000396.1 GCA_027730885.1 Actinomycetota bacterium
CGGACGGGCGCAACACGCTGTTGGCCCACGGCACCGAGATCGACGACAGCGACCTGCCGGTCGGTGCCCGGTGGGGTGTGGGCGGGGCAGTGGCGCAGCGGTTCGCGGCCGAGGGTTTCTTCGTGGTGCTGACCACCCGCAAGGCCTCCAACGCCTCCGGCCTGGCCGCCGCCATCGCCGCCCAGGGCGGGCAGAGCATGATCGTCGAACTCGACCTGGTGTCCGAGCAATCGATCTCGTCTGCGTTCGAACAGATTCGAGCCGACGCGGGGGACCCGAACGTGCTCGTCTACAACGCCGGCTACCTGGAAGGCCGTGACCTCCCGCCGGAGATGGAACTACTCGAACACATCCCCACCGGACTGTTCGACACCGCCCAACACATCGCTAGCCGGGGCCCGTTCCTGATCGCGAAGGAGGTGTTGCCTGCAATGCGCGAGGCCGGCTCGGGCTCGTTCCTCATCTCCAACAACGCCTCCTCGTTGCGGGGTCGCAAGCGCTACACCGGACAATCCCTCTACTACCCCCGCGTGATGATGCGGACCTTGGCCCAGGTTCTGACCGAGGAGTACTCCGAACACGGCGTCCATGTGGCCAACGTCGTCATCGACGGGCTCATCGACTCGCCCGGAACGCGGGCGCTCCCGATGGCTCAGAAGAACCCCGAGCTGATCATGAACCCCGAGAAGATCGCCGACGCGTTCTACTACCTGCACTCCCAGGACCGCTCGGTCTGGACCCACGAGCTGCAGCTCACCCCTTATCCCACCAAGCCCAGCTACTGACAGGGCCGCCAGCCAGGCAAGTCGGCCAGCCTCGAGCAGCTCTACAGGGCGGAACTTCTGGGCCTTGCCCGTGGGGTTGCGGAGGAGTTCGGGTCGACCACGTCGATGGCAATTCGATCGGGTGAGGCGCGGGCCTGGGCGGCGACACCGTCGGCCACGGTCCAGTTCAGTTGGCGCCGCCCCCGAGCCGTACGGCTCCCGGACGGCCGATGATGACCGAGGCGTTCTGTCCGCCGAAGCCGAACGAGTTGACCTGGATGCGTTCGGGCTCGACGGATCGGGGTTCGTGCAGCGCCACGTCGAAGTTGATCTCGGGGTCCAGGATCGAGGTGCCGGCGATGTTGGCCAGTTGCCCGCTCTCGAACGCTCGGAGGCCGGCCAGGACGTTCATCGCCCCGGACGCCGCTCCGGTGTGGCCGGTGTGCCCCTTCAGGCCGGTGACGACCAGCCGATCGTTGTCGGCGAAGGTGCGGTTGATGGCCCGGATCTCCGCAGTGTCTCCCTTGGGGGTGCCGGTGGCGTGGGCCACCAGCGCATCGATGTCGTCGGGTTCGACGCCGGCGGACGCGTGCGCCTGCTCCATCACCAACTGTTCCCAACGGCCCTCGGGCTCGGGCGAGCTGGGATGGTGGCCATCGGCCAATGAGCCGTAGCCGAGGACCCAGCCCAGGATCTTGGCGCCCCGGGCCGCGGCGTGCGCTGCGGTCTCAAGCACGAAGAACGCCGACCCTTCACCCGAAACGATGCCGACCCGGTCGGCGGCGAAGGGAAGCATGGCGCGGGTCGGATCGTCCTGGCCGGTGCTCATGCCGTAGCTGCGCTCAGCCGCGTTGACCGCGGCCTGGAAGTGCTCCTGACCTGGGTCGCAGGTGTAGCCACCCTCGGTCGCGCCGACCAGGGCCACGTCGGCCATGCCGGACTGGAGGTACAGCGCCGCGGTCCCGATGGCGTCGAGCGACGACGCGCAGGCGGTCGTCACCGTGAGCGACGGCCCGTGCAGCCCGTAGGCCATGCAGATCTGCGCGGCGGCCATGTTGGGCCAGATCTTGATCTGGGTCTTGGTGTCGATGGCGGCGGCGCCGCCCCGATCGAACTGCCACTGGGCCCGCGCGACGGTGAAGTGCCCTCCCATCGAGGTGCCGTGCACCACCGCGGTACGGTGCGGGTCAAGGGCGGTCCCGACCGACGCGCCGGGTGTCGAAGGACCGAGCCCGGCTTCGGTCACGGCCTGGGTGCAGGCGGCCAGCGCGAAGCGGGCGAACCCGTCGGTGCCGGCCACGACCCGCTCGTCCATCCACGACGTCGGATCGAACTCGTCGGCCACCGCGCCGTACAGGCCGGCGCTCCCGCCCTCGCTCCACGGCGCCGGCCGGATCCCGAGGCGGCCGGCGAGGAGCCCGTCGCAGAGCTCGGACGCGGTGACACCGATTGGTGACACGGCACCTCTTCCCGTGATGGCAAGCTGCATGGTCGTCGACCGTACCAGTGCTCTCTCTCACCCCCGAATTTTGAAGCGTATGCCACGCTGGACGTGGTTTACGCTTCAAAGAACGGGGGTGGAGTGGCGATGGTGGAGGGGCTGGGGGTGGGCCAGGTCTCCACGGTCTCATAGCGGGCGCCGTCGGCATGGAGGCGGCTGCGGACGAGGCAGACCTCGTCGACTGAGAATCGGGTCGAGATGTAGGCGCCCATTGCCGGTGGCATGCGCGTGTTGGGTTTGATCCTCGCGATGGTCAGGTGGCCGAGAAATCGTTTGCGGGGCGGGTCGCCGAGGTGGCGGGTGGCGTCGTTGACGCATTCGGCCAGCGCGTCGAGGCCGGTGACGGGCACGATCAGCGCTCGTTCGTCGAGCGCATCGACCCCGGGGCCCAGGCGGGCCACGGTTTCGGGTAGGTCGAGGTCGTCCATGGCGTCGACGACGTCGCTGATCTGGGCTTCGCCGAGGAACCGGAGGGTAATGTGCCAGTTGTCGGGAGGGATGAACCGCACCCCGCGTTGCGTCTTGCGGGGGAGTGAGATCAGCTCGGCGATCACGTCTTCGGGGGGCCAGATGGCCAGGAACAAACGGGTCATGGGCGAGAGGCCGAGGCGCCGACGGCGAGCGAGACGGCATGATCGATGGTGGTGACGCCGAAGTCGGAATCTTCGCACAACAGTCGGCTCGGCACGCAGCGCCGTCCGGTCAGGGCCAGCGCGGGGTCCGAACCGAGGAGCCAGGCGCCGATCGTGGTAACCAACGCCGGCGCCCCGAATCCGAACCGGCGGCCGACCGCCGCTCGATAGGCGGCCATCAGTTCTCCATTCGTCACGGGGTTCGGCGAGGCGACGTGATAGAGGCCGGTTATGGTCGGGTCGGTGACGGCCCGGTGCAGGACCCCGAAGAAGTCGTCGGCTCCGATCCATGACACCCATTGGCGGCCGGATCCGACGGTTCCGCCGAGGCCGGCCCGGGCCAGCCTCGTCAGCTGGCGAGTCGCGGGGTCGTCGTCGCCGCCGATGGCGACCGCAGGTCGGAGCAGAACGGTCCGGTCGATACCGCACGAGGCCTCGGCGAAGGCCGCCTCCCATTGTCGACAGATGTCGACCTGTTGGCGAAGCCCCGAGGTGGGCACGGGCGTCGATTCGGCGACGATGGCTTCGCCGCCGTCGCCGAAGATCG
>JAQCHM010000397.1 GCA_027730885.1 Actinomycetota bacterium
GATGGAATCGATGGCCCCCGCCCTCGTTCTGGCCGAACACGAACGTGCTCTTCGCACCCGTCGAGGCGGCCTTCTGGATCCCGAGGCCCGTGCTGTAGTCCTCGTCTCGCACCACTTTCTCGAGGAAGTCGGCGTGCTCGGCCGCCTTTGCGGCAGCGTCGGCGTCGGGTGTCTCGGCCAGGAAGTAGGACTGCACCGTGATCGATCGATCCGGCGTGGGGCCGGGGAACAGCTGCGACACCAGAACGGACTCGCCCCGATACATCGCCATCGAAATGTTCGGAAACAGCGTCCACACACCTCCCACGATCGCGCCGAGGTCCCATTCGTCCTCGGGGGTATCGCTGAGGTCCAGAAGCGTCGGGTCCGGCCTCGTCACACGTTGATGTGGCCCCCACGTGTCGTAGATGGCCTTGTTACCGATATCGGGACCGAAGGAATCCTTGTGGAGGATCGGAAGGTGGTAATAGTCGAGGTAGCCGTCGTAGGCGATCTTCCAGTTCGGTCCGACGATCTCGCGGCGCGATGCGAGGTGCCAAGTCCCATATTCGAAGTGTTCGAGTACTTCGTCATAGCCGGCGAGGAAGCTGTCGATGTGCAGGTCGGCACCCGGCGTCAGGCCAACAAAAATCATCCCGGCCCGCTCGGCAGCCGGAAGCCTTGTCAGGCCAAGGCACTCGATATCGACCACCCCGAAGTCACTGCGATTCGTGACGCCGACCAAGCGACCCCCGCCGTCGTATGTCCACCCGTGATAGGGGCAGGAGAATCGTCTGGAGTTACCGAGACCCTCCGGAGCGACGATCGCCCCACGGTGACTGCACATGTTCACGAAGGCCTCAATCTCCCCGGCGCCCACTCGCGTGATCAAGATCGGGACACCGACGACCTCCATCGCCTTGTACGAGCCGGGTTCGGGCAGCTCCCCGCCGAGAGCGACCATCAACGGGAGGCGCTTGAAGATCCTGTCGACTTCGAGCTGCCAGCGCTCGGGGTCGGTGTAGTTCGTCGTAGGCACCGCGAAGACCGCCGGCTCCTGATCGGCAGTGCCAGCCTGGCAGTGCGCGATGTTTCGTTTCGCCATCGCTACTAGCTGTGTCCTACTCATTTCAAGCCCCCGGTTTCGGCCGCGCGCCAAGAATATACCAGCTAGCATATTTATGCGCCGCCAACCGGCGAAGAGACGAATACATTATGGAACCAGCTGACATCCGGGCACTTGATGGGATCCGCGTCGTGGACTTCAGCCGCATTCTCGCCGGCCCGTACGCGACCATGGTCCTCGCTGACCACGGCGCTGACGTCATCAAGATCGAAAGCGTCCCCGACGGGGACCCGTCGCGGGTCTCCGGAACCGCGTACGTCAACGGCGAGAGCGGACTCTTCCTAATGTGGAACCGAGGCAAGCGGAGCATCGCGCTCGACCTGCGCCACCCCGACTCGAAGCCGATCCTCACAACCCTGATCGATGGAGCAGACGTACTCGTCGAGAACTTCCGGCCGGGTGTCGCCGACGACATGGGCATCGGCTACGAGGCGGTGTCCGAACGCAACCCTCGCCTCGTGTACTGCTCGCTCTCGGCGTTCGGCCCGGTCGGGCCGCTGGCCTCGCAGCCCGGAACCGACTCGCTCATCCAGGCGATGTCCGGACTCATGGCGCTCACTGGCGAGCAGGGCGGTGCCCCAGTTCTCGCCGGCATTCCCGTCGCCGACATGATCGGTGCACTGCTCTGTGTGCAAGGAATCTTGCTCGCTTTGACGGCGAGGCAGAGCACAGGCCGCGGTCAGAAGGTCGACGTCTCGCTACTCGAGGGCATGATCGCGGCGCTGAACACGCCTTTGGCCTCGTACTGGGCCACCGGGCGTGATCCGGAACGAGCGGGCGCTTCTCATCCAGCGGTTGCGCCATACCAGGTATTCGAGACCGTGGACGGGCACGCAATGCTTGGCGCGTGGACCAACGCTCAATGGCCGCCGTTGTGTCGTGTCATCGGCCGCGAAGACCTGATCGAGGACTCGCGCTACGCCACCAACCAGCTGCGAGTGCAGAACCGAGTGGCGCTGAACAGGATCTTCGAGCCGATCATCGCCACGCGAACGACCGATCAGTGGGCTGAGGCCTTCGCCGAGGAGGGCGCGATGTTCGCACCCGTGCTGCCCATCTCGAAGATCCTGCAGCATCCTCAACTCGATGCGCTGGGAAGTCTGCAGACGGTCGACCATCCACGGGCGGGACGTATCCCCCAGATCGCGCCACCGGTCCATCTGTCCGAAACACCTGGCGCCGTCACCACCGCATCACCGCTGCTAGGCGAGCACAGCGTCGAGATCCTGCGCGAAGTCGGATTCTCCCAAGGCGAGATCGCGCGCCTCGGCGAGGCGGGAGTGTTCTCGACACCCGGGGGAGGAGACCAATGATCGACAAGATCGTCGAGCCCGGGGAGCCGGGTGCCATCCGTTACGAGAAACGAGACCGGGTGGCTCACTTCATCATCGACGGCCCCAGTGATCTGAACCCAATGAGCCCCGACATGTATCGGCAGTGGTACGAGCACCTGGTCGACTTCCGCGACGACAAGGACCTCTGGGTGGGTGTCGTCGAAGGTGCCGGCCCGCGGTGCTTCACTGCGGGCGGTGATCTCAAACGTATGGGCGAGATCTCGCGGACCTTCACACCCGAGTTGGCATCGGAGCACTACTGGTACCCGCGCAGCTCAGAACCGCTGACAACCCCGCAGATCTCCCTGGAAATGCTCTCCCTCGAGCTCTACAAGCCGATGATCGCCGCTGTGCACGGCCTGTGTCTTGGCGCCGGACTGATCTTCGTCCTCGCCCTGACCGACATCCGCGTGGCCTCGGACGACGCCCAGTTCGGTTTCGCCGAGATCAAGCTCGGCGCCGGTGGTGCCGGCGCGGTCGCCGACGTGGCTCGTCGGCTTCCATTCACCACCGCGATGTGGC
Organism: Actinomycetota bacterium; assembly: GCA_027730885.1. Lineage (GTDB taxonomy): Bacteria > Actinomycetota > Acidimicrobiia > Acidimicrobiales > SZUA-35 > JAHECQ01. The sequence goes on from JAQCHM010000397.1 coordinate 2,962, forward strand.
TGTCTCTCACCGGCGAGAGCATCGATGCCACCGAGGCGCATCGCATCGGGCTGGTCAATGAGGTCATGTCCCGCGATGCCGTGCACGCCCGCGCCCAGGAGATCGCCGAACTGGTCTGCTCGAATTCGCCGGTAGCGGTGAAGTTCGAGAAGGAGGCAATTCTTCGCAGCCACGAGATGACCCGCGCCGACACCATCCGCCTCGCCCGGATGTTCTTCTTCGCTCGACGTCAGTTCCATGACACCGAGGAAGGTCTCGCCTCGTTCAACGAGAAGCGGGAACCTGATTATCGTGGCTGGTAGCAGATCCGAGGTCAGGGTCGGGATGTCACTGGGCGGGTTCGCGTCCGGTTTCCCGGACAGTCGTTGGCTGGTAGCGGAGGGAAAGCGGCTCGAGGACCTCGGCTACGACAATGTCATGGTCGGGGATCGGCCGCTCTGGGAACGGCCCAGTCTGGAACCGATAACCACGCTCGGCCT
>JAQCHM010000398.1 GCA_027730885.1 Actinomycetota bacterium
CAGCTGGTCGTCGGCCAGGTCGACATCATCATCGGTACCCACTCCCTCATCCAGGACACCGTGCGCTTCTTTTCGCTGGGCGCCGTCGTCATCGATGAACAGCACCGTTTCGGCGTCGAACAGCGGGCCGCGCTACGCGACAAGTCGGCGGAGGGCGTTCTGCCCGACGTGCTGGTCATGACCGCGACGCCGATACCCCGCACCGCAGCGATGACCGTCTACGGCGACCTCGACGTATCCGTGCTCGACGAGCTGCCTCCGGGCCGAACCCCCATCGTCACCCGCTGGGTCAGGGCTCCCGGCGACCGAGACGAGGCAGCGGCTGACGCTGAGGCCGAGAGGTTCGAGGTCCAGTGGGCCGAGTTGTGGCGGGAGGTGCGCGCCCAAGTGGCGAACGGGCGTCAGGTCTACATTGTCACCCCCCTGATCGACGAGTCCGAGAAGCTCGAGGTCGCGTCGGCCGAAGCCATGTTCGTCCAGCTTTCCGTTTACGAACTGGCCGGCCTGAGCGTCGGCCTGTTGCACGGCCGGCTGCCATCTGTCGAGAAGGACGAGACGATGGAGGCATTCCGCACCGGTCGGCTCGATGCTCTGGTGGCAACCACGGTCATCGAGGTCGGCGTCGACGTGCCGAACGCGACCGTCATGGTCATCCTCGATGCCGACCGGTTCGGGATCGCGCAGCTCCACCAGCTCCGGGGGCGGGTCGGACGAGGACAACACGCCTCGACGTGCTGGCTGGTGGGGTCGGGCCTCACGAGCGACGGCGAGGCCCGACTCCAGGCCCTGGTCGACTCGACCGACGGGTTCGAACTGGCCGAGATCGACCTCGATCTACGGGGCGAGGGCACGATTCTCGGCGAGCGCCAGAAGGGCAAGAACGATCTGAAGTTGGCCTCGTTGCGCCGAGACCGAGAAGTCGTCGTCGCCGCCCGATCCGCTGCCATCGATCTTCTCGACCGTGATCCCGGCCTCGTTCGTCACCCGGATCTGCTCGATGAACTACTCCTGCTCTTGGACGGGGCCGAGACCGAGTGGCTCATGAAGGGCTGATCCAGGCCCTCACCAGTCCCCGTCCCATCCCCCCTCGTCGCCGACGACGACGTCCCATCGATCGAGGCAGTCCCGACATCGATAGGCCACGACCGAGCCGTCCTCTACCTCGCCGTCCTCGGGGTGCCACCCGAGCGGGAAGCACGGACCGCCACAGTCGACACAGGTGATTTCGGCATCGGGGAGCGGCACGGCCCGGACGCTAGCTTGCTCGGATGCGTATCATCGCCGGATCGGCCAGAGGTCGGAGGATCGTCGCCCCCGCCGGTCAGTCCACCCGCCCGATCACCGACCGGGCGAAAGAGGGCATCTTCAACATGCTCGTGAGTCTCGGGGGCGTCGCCGACGCCAGGGTCCTCGACCTCTACGCGGGCTCCGGGTCGTTCGGTCTCGAGAGCCTGAGCCGTGGAGCGGATCATGTGACCTTCGTCGAGCGGGGTCGTCCCGCGTTGGCTGCGCTCGGCAAGAACCTCCAGACACTCGGATTCGAGTCGAGAGCGACCGTTCTGGGCGTTTCGGTCGAACAAGCCCTGATCACCCTCGCATCGAGCTCGTTCGACCTGGTCTTCTGCGATCCCCCCTATGCCGACGATCCCTGGACGGCTCTCCTGGAGCGAGTGCCCGCTCCGCTGTTGGTCGGGCACGCCTCGTCCGAGATCCCCTTGGCGACGGGATGGCTCGAGGTGCGTCGTAGGAGTTACGGACGGGCCCAGGTACTGGTTGCCGAGCGCGACGCATCGGGCGGTGTAAACTCGCCCCGGCGAGCGGACGCATGATCGAGAACGGTGTTGTCATGTCTACGGTTGCCCTCTACCCCGGGTCGTTCGATCCTGTGCACAACGGTCATCTGGCCATCATCGAACTGGCGGCTCCGCTGTTCGGCGAGGTGATCGTCGGTGTCGGACACAATCCGGCCAAGCCGTCGGGCATGTTCACCCCCGACGAGCGGGTCTCCATGATCGAGGCCGGCGTTGCCCATCTCCCGAACGTGAGGGTCTCGCTTTTCGTCGGCCTGGTGACCGCCGCAGCCCACGCGCTCGGGGCGCATTGCCTCATCAAGGGCCTGCGTGGCCCCTCGGACCTGGACGCCGAGATGCAGCAGGCTCACATGAACCGCACCACGGGCCAGGTGCCGACCCTCTTCCTGCCTGCGCTCGGGCCGTCGTCGTTGGTCGCCAGCAGTTATGTCCGCCAGATTGCTTCGATGGGCGGCGACGTCAGCTCCACTGTTCCTCCGGCTGTAATGGCGGCCCTGGGCAAGAAGGTTCAGGCCTCATGATCCCCGATCATCCGCTCGACGACTCCGGCCACCGCGGGCAGGGCGATCAGGACGACCAGAATCCGGCGCCGCAGGATGTGTCGATCGAAGATCTGCTCGATGACGCCATCGCCCTGGTGGCCGAAGCACGGGCGATGCCCATGTCCACGACGGTCAAGGTGAACAGGGACGACCTCCTCGACTTGCTCGAAGGGGCTCGCGAGGCGTTGCCCGCAGAGGTGCGCGCTGCCCGAAACCTCCTCCGCGACCGTGACGACTTCCTGGCCAACGCCCGCGCCGAGCGCGAACAGATCATCGAGCAGGGACGGGCCCATGTCAGCCACATGATCGAGCGTCAGGAGATCGTCAAGGCGGCCGAGCTGCGGGCCCGTCAGATCGTCGAGGAGGCTCGATCCGAGGCCAGGAAGATGCAACTCCAGGTCGAGGATTACTGCGACCAGAAGCTCGCGAGCTTCGAGAACGTGCTCGACAAGACTGCCCGCACGATCCGTCACGGTCGTGAGCGCCTCGCCGGTCTCGGCCCGGCCGACTTCGACGAACATGGCCGCTGAGCCTCGCCGCGACGAACACCAAGGCTCGAAGACCTCGGGGGTGACGCGGTACGCCGTGATCAGTGTGGCCGAGCTGCGGCGCCGTCTCGGTGAACGCATGACCGTGGCGATCGACGTTACGCTGCCTTCGCTGGCCGTCGTGGCCTCACGCTCGGTCCCCGATCGACCGGTCACCGGTTCGGTCGTGATCGAGTCCATCGAGCGTGGCGTCACGGTCCACGGCTCGGTTCGCTTCGATTGGACCGGCGAATGTCGGCGCTGCCTCGAGGAGGTGAGTGGCCACTTGGAGAGTGAGATCGACGAGATCTATCAAATCGGCGCGCCCGCGGATTCGGACCTGATCGAGCTGCTCGAGGACAAGGTCGACTTGCTGCCGCTGGTCCGTGACGCCGTGCTCGCCGGATTGCCGCTGGCCCCGTTGTGCCGGCCCGATTGTGCGGGGCCCGACCCCGAGCGCTATCCGACGCTTCTGGAACCCGACGAGCTGAGCGAGCCTCCCGAGGCCGACCCTCGATGGGCCGGGCTCTCGGCCCTCGTGCTCGGCCAGC
>JAQCHM010000399.1 GCA_027730885.1 Actinomycetota bacterium
CCCACCGAGCTGAGGGCGAGGGCCGAGCACCATCTGCGTTGGGCGATCGAGCAGACTTATCGAACCATCGAGCCGGCACGACTGCGTGCCCTCGCCGAGATGCATCGCCTCGCCTTGTCGGCGACGACCGATACCGAGATACGGGAAACGATCAACGCCTACCTCGGCGAGGGAATGCTGCCAGGCCGGCTCCACACGCTGATCGACGGCGCCGATGAACTCGACGTAGCGCAGCTCATCGTCGAACTGGACGTCACTTACTCGCCACTCGAGTGGGCTGGCGCAGCCGCTAGGCAGCTCGAGGCGACGCCTGGTCATCCGGCCGCACTCTGTGCAGCAGCGATGGGGGAGATGCTTAGAAGCCATCCCGACCTCGATCGGTTCAGCCAATTCTGTCGGCAGGCGCTGGAAGGACTGCCGGCGTTCGGTGCGTCGGACGCCGAGCAACTGACGCTCTTCCGGTTCCTGCTGGACCGAACCCGCCAGAACAGCCGGGTGTTGATGGGCGCGGTGTGGCGAGCTGCTCCGGCGTCGCTCGACGACGCGCCCGATCTCCTTCGACTCGAGGACACAATCTTGCGCCGCGCCCAATCGGGCGGATTCGACCTACCCGAACTCGCCCAGGTGCTTGCCCGCCGGCTACGGCGGTCCGTCGCACTGGCCGACCGGCTACTTCAACAGGAGACGACATGACTGATAACGGAGATCTTGAGCCGGTGATCGCTGCCTTCTCGGACGCTGAGACCGCTCTTGTTCAGCTCGCCGAACGATCAGAGCGAGCCAGCGGAATAGCGAAAGAGCTCGCCCAGGCACGCGCCGACATCGAACAACTGAGAGACCGACTTCGCCGCGACTTCGCAGAAGAGCTTGTGGCCGCTGAGCTGAAATCGGCCGAGCGCACTGAGGAGCAGGTGAACGTCATCCGATCGGCCACGGTCGCGCTGACCAGCGCTGCCGCAACATCGAACGAACGGGAGACAAAGGAACTGGCGATCTTAGCCCAAGCTGGCGAGATCCTGGACAGCGCCGGCACCGACCTCACGACAGCTGAACGAACACTTGCCAATGCTCGCAGCGACATCCGCGAAATGATCCTCATCCACAGTGACATCTCGCGAGAACTGAAGCTTGCTGCGACCGCCCTGGCATCGCTCAGACCCGAGCGCATGGCGCTCAAGCTCGATGAGATCCAGGAGACAGTTAGCTCAACACAAGCGGCTTTGGTGCAGTCGCTCGAAGCCGCGAACACAGCGCAGGCCCAGCTGATCGCGTCGCGGATGGACACCGCAGCCCAAACCCAGCAGATCCTGGCAAAGAGGCTCAGGTGGGTGATCGCCCTCCTGACGATCGTCCTCCTTGTTGTCGTCGGCTCCGGTGTTGCAGCCCTGCTCAACTGACAGCTCCAGATCAGGATCGGGTGCTGAAACGCCGGTCCGGCGGTCCCGGCTTCCGATACACATGGAAGACCTCCCGTGCAGGGTCGGTTGTTGCTGGCACGAACTTCGTACGAGCAGTGCGGCTGCCTTCTCGACCGCGACCGGTCCGCGCCAAAGGCGAGCTTGGGGTCCCCACCCAGTCTGAAAGGCCGCTACCGCAGTCACCGCAGACCGAGTTCAGGTAGGTCCCATCTGCGTCGAGTCCATCAACTGGGACTTGAGCCGCGCCACGCCGCAAGATGCAGCCGGAGCACTGGTTGAACGCACGCGTCTCTGGCTCTCGATGCCGGCGGAGATTCACGACGGCAATCGACCGACAGCAGACCATTTCTTGTCTTAGTCGCCACTCACGAGCGCTCAAGCGCCGAATGAGAACGGAGCGGACTGACGGTCTCTGCGACACTCGCAGCAGCCTTCCCTCCTAACCCATCGATCGCCACGGGGGTTAGGAGGGAAGGGGCCCCTGCGTGTCGACCAGCAAGAGGCAGTGACCGATTCGGGTCGCGTTGCTCAGCCAGTGGGGCCGCGGACCTCAGCTGCCTCGGCGCGTGTTGGCTCACCTGGCCCATCTGTCGAAAGGCCAGCGTGAACCAGAAGCCACGGGTAAGAGATGGATGGGAAGCAAACGTGTGTCGTCCATCAGATAGGGCCTAGGCGAACGACAGATAGAGCTCAGGCGAACGACGTCAACTGGTCAACTGTTCTTTCCTGTATGGCTCTCTGACGTTCAGTCGGCCGTTGCTTTGACTCCCTAGCGTGCGCAGCAACGATAACCCGACCAAAAAGACAACCAAGGACCCCGACAACCATGATGATGACTTCCTGGCGGAAACTGATGGCGCTTCTCGCCGCTCTGGCATTGGTCGCTGCAGCATGCGGCAGCGATGGCGAGACCAGCGCCGAGGCCGATGATGATGCGAGCGCCACGACGGCGGCCGCGAACAGCGCCGAGGCCGATGATGATGCGAGCGCCACGACGGCGGCCGAGAACAGCAGCGATCGTCCTTCCGATTGGCCGGACTCGGTTGTCTTCGGCGCCGTGCCTGCCGAGGCTTCGAGCAGCCTCGAAGCGGACTTCGAGACCACTCGCGCCATCCTCATGTCGGAACTGGGCATCGACATCGAGTTCTTCCAGGCGTCTGACTACGCCGGTGTCATCGAGGGCATCATCGCCAAGCGGGTCGATGTCGCCCAGTTCGGCGGCTTCTCCTACGTGATCGCGACCATCAACGGAGCCGACGTGAGCGTCGCCGGCGTCATGACCGACGGCCCCGACATCGAGCCCGGCTACCGGAGCTATGCCATCACCCGGCCTGGTTCGGGTATCACGTCGATGGAAGACTTCGCCGGCAAGAACATCTGCTTCGTCGACCCGGGCTCGACGTCTGGTTTCTTGTTCCCCTCGGAAGGTCTCCTCGCTGTCGGCCTCGATCCGTCCGAGACCTCGACCGACATCAACCCGACCTTCGCAGGGGGCCACGACGCATCGGCGCTCACCGTGGCCAGCGGCGACTGTGATGCCGGATTCGCCTACGACTCGATGGTCACGGCACAGCTGATCGAGAGCGGCGACATCGCCGGTGTCATTGACACCGCTGAGGGTACTGAGACCGTCAACGAGGCGGAGGCCGAACTCGAGATCATCTGGAAGAGCCAGGTCATCGCCGGAGCGCCCATGGTGATCAACAACAGTCTCCCCGCCAGCTTCGTCAAAGCGTTCCAAGAAGTCGTCACCACCAAGGTGAACCTCGGCTGGGCGCTTGCCAACGGTTTCTGCGAAGGCACGCCGGAGGACAACACTTGCTCGTTCGCTGACGAGGAAGACACCTGGGGCTTCGCGGCCAAGGACGACAGCTTCTACGACGGCATCCGACGGGTCTGCGAGATCACCCAATCAACCAAGTGCAGCTGATCATGTTGACCCCCGTACCTCCAGTCATAGAGGTCACCGACCTCGTCAAGACCTTCGACGGAGGGC
>JAQCHM010000400.1 GCA_027730885.1 Actinomycetota bacterium
GGCATCTCAGGCGCTAGAAAGGGGTATGGCCAATCCACTTCGCGCCCTTGTCGTCGGCGGTACCGGACCCACGGGGCCGGCCGTGGTGAACGGACTCCTACAACGAGGGTACGCCGTCACGATCCTGCACACCGGCCGCCACGAGGTCGACTCGATTCCACCCGAGGTCGAGCACCTGCATACCAACCCCTTCAAGATCGACGAGGTCGCGGCCACCATCGGGGCCCGGACGTTCGACGTCGTCTACGCCATGTACGGCAGGCTCCGTGACCTGGCGCCCTATTTCGTCGGAAGGACCGGTCAGTTCGTCGCCGTCGGTGGCGTCCCCGCGTATCACGGTTTCGCCCGGCCCCATCAGAACGTGCCGGCCGGGATGTTGGTGCCGACCCGCGAGTCGTCCCGACGAGCCGGAGCGTACGGCGCACCCGACGCCGACGAGAACGACAAGGTGGCCAAGATCGTCGCCACCGAGGATGTCGTGTTCGAACACCACCCGACCGCCTCCCTGTTCCGCTACCCCCTCATCTACGGGCCCGGCCAGATCAACCCACGCGAGTGGCTGATCGTCCGTCGGATCCTCGACGGTCGACGCCGGATCATCGTCGCCGACGGCGGCTTGACCCTGCGAACCGCGGCGTTTGGCGCGAACGCTGGCCACGCGCTGAGCCTGTGCGTCGACCGCCCAGACGCGTGTGCCGGCAAGGTCTACAACATCAGCGACGCGCACGTGCTCACGGCCGCCCAGACCATCGAGGTCATCGCAGCCTCGCTCGATACGGAACTCGAGATCGTCGGCCTCCCCGCCCACCTGGCCACACCGGCCCGACCGTTCCTGGGCCATGAGCACACCTGGCACCAGTTCACCGGCGTCGATCGCTTGATCCACGACCTGGGCTACGTCGACACCCTGCCCGCCGTCGACGCCCTTGCCTTCACGGCCCGGTACCTCGCCGCCAACCCGATCGAACGCGGTTCCACGACCGAGATGCGCCTGCAAGATCCGTTCGACTACGCGGCCGAGGATACCCTCATCGATGCCTTCGTCGACGGGACGGCTCGAGCCGCAACGCTGGCCGGGGCCTACGACCCGGACTTCCGCGACCGCTACGCGCCCGGATCCGACGACTGGCGACTCGTCCCATCCCGCAGCTGACCCGTTCGAGGTCGCCCGTTCGGGACGCGTCAGTTCGAGACGGTGAACGTCGGGGACCGATCGGTCGACCCACCGCTCAGGTGCTTCACCAAGAAGTCGGCCGAGGACGCCAGCTCCTCGACCGGCACGGCCGGGTGCAAGCCCGGGTTCGCGTGCAGCCGTTTGTCGTCGCTCGCCAACGCATCGAACAGTGCCAGACACTGCCCGCGGTCGAACAGCTCGTCCTCGAGCTGCATGAGGAACAGCACCGGGACGCTGATCTGCTCGGCCGACGACTGGATGACGGGCACGTAGTGATCGGGCCCGGTGATGCCCATCAGGCCGAGCACCGCTACCGAGACTCGGGACTCCGACGCGACGAAGGGAACTCCGTAGATGGTGCCCATCGACAGACCCCAGTAGCCGACCGGCCCGGCACCCACCTCGGGTTGTGCCTGGGCGAAGTCCAGAGCCTGCTTCCAATCGGCGGTCATGTCGGCCGCCGTCCCTTCGCGCTTCCATTCGGGCCAGAAGGCCTCACGCCCGCCGGCGCCGACCTGGCGCAAGCCGTGCACCGGTCCGTCAATCGACAGCACGCTGAAGCCGTGCTGTCCTGCCAGTCGGCGGGCCAGCCAAGGAATCGGCGCTTGGAAGCGGTCCCCCGACGCCCCGTGTCCACAACAGACCATCGGCGCACCGGGCGTCGATTCGACCGGCTGCCACAACGCTCCCGGAACCGTGCGGCCCTGTCGATCGAGCGAGAACTCTCGCAGCCGCAGCCCGTCCTTGGTGGTGTCGGAGATGAACATCGTCCGATCCTAAACCCTGTATCTTGGGTGGATCCTCCGCTCGTCGCGGAGACCGCCTGGCCGAAGGCCTTGCGGGTGTAGCTCAATGGTAGAGCAACAGGCTTCCATCCTGTTGACCGGGGTTCGATTCCCCGTACCCGCTCCACATGACAGACCAGATCTCGCTGTCTCGAACCCCGTCCGTCGACCTTGCCATCATCGGCGGGGGCCCGGCGGGCGCGGCTGCAGCCATCACCGCCGCCCGCGGCGGGGCCACCGTGGTCGTCTTCGAGAAGGGCCTCCACGGCCGGGACAAGGTCTGCGGCGACGGCCTGACACCACGAGCAATCGGCGCCCTGAACGATCTGGGCGTCGGGTTCGAGGCCGCCCATCACATCGTCGGTCTGCGCATGATCGCCAACAAAACAGTTCGAGAACTCGACTGGCCGTCCACCTCCCGATTCCCCGACCACGGAGCGGTCTGGCCTCGACGCCACCTCGATGCCGCTCTCATGGACGCTGCGGCCAAGGCAGGAGCCGACGTTCGCTGGGGCATCGAGGCGCTGCCCTGGGTAGAGGATGGTCGGGTGCTGGGGGTCACGATCGGGACGAACAAGGTCAGCGCCGGCCTCACCATCCTCGCCTCGGGCGCCCAGGGCGAAGCCAGCCGGATGGTCGGCGCGGTTCGCGACCCGGCCGAGCCTTTCGGGCTGGCCATCCGGAGCTACGCCGAATCTCCCCGTCACGCCGACACGCACATCGAGGCATGCCTCACCCTCCGAGACAACCACGGCACGCCGGTCCCCGGGTACGGCTGGATGTTCCCGGCAGGTGACGGCACGGTCAACATCGGGGTCGGTGCCCTGTCGACGATGAAGGGATTCAAGTCCCTCAACCTCAAAACGCTGCTCGACGCGTACCGCGGCATCGTCCAGCACTCGTGGCAGCTCGGCCCTCATCTCGAGCGTCCCCGGGCGTGGCGCCTACCGATGACCGCGGTCCGCCGCCACGGCCCCGGGTGGGTCGCCATCGGCGACGCTGCCGGTCTCATCAACCCCATGAACGGCGAGGGCATCGACTATGGCCTCGAGTCCGGAATGTTGGCATCCGAGCTCTTCCTCGCCGACCCCGCCACCGCCCCCGAGCGCTACGACGTCGAGGTCGGAGCCCGATTCGACCAGTTCCTTCGTACCGGCCGCCGCTTCTCGTTCCTGATCGGCCATCCGTTGATCCTGCGCACCGGTCTGCGAATGGCGGTCGGCACCGACGCCATCGCCAAGATCACCCTCCAGGTCATGGGCAATCTGGTCGACTCGTCCTCCCCCGGCGCTTCGGGCCGGGTCCTCCGAGTCGCCGACTACGCCCTCGCGGCCGCCGACCCCCTCCTCCGCCGCACCAGAGCCACCCCCTGACCCCGTTCTGCCGGATGGGCGCGTCGTTATTGACGCGCTGATCCGGCAGAACCGGTAGAACTAGGGGGTGCTGATC
>JAQCHM010000401.1 GCA_027730885.1 Actinomycetota bacterium
GAACGCGGCCATGCTGATCAGGCCTTCTGATCGGGTGGCAATTGGGCTGTCGGCGCCGTCGGGACCGATGAGCTCCATGGTGGCGTCGCCGATTCGGAGTTGGCGAATGTCCATACCTCGGCCGTTCGCTCGCCCTGTCACTGGGACGCCGAGGACGTCGGCCCAGAACCCGCAGGTTGCATCGGGATCGAACGTGATTGCCGCGAGGTGATCGAGGCGCTGCAAAGGGAGCGCGTGGTCGAAGAGGCCGCCCTCGCGGTGCCGATCGATCCGAGCAACGGGACCTCCTTCGTATTCGATGAAGGCCAACGAGCATCCGGCGGCCGAGGTTTGAGGCTCGACGACCCGACCGATGGGTGAACCATCGGACCGCTGGACGTCACGGCTCGACGTATCGATGCCGTGCGAGGCGAGATGGGCGGCCGCGTCGCCGGCCGATTCGACCTGGAGCATCACTCGGAACAGGCCGCCGTCGTCGATCGCGCGCATCAAGTCCTGGCGGTCCTCGGCGGCGGCCAGGACGGGGTCGTGGACGCCTAGCAACTCGACGTAGAACTCGGTGGTGGCACCGCCGACGAAGAAGACACTGTTCTCTGTCGAACTGCCTGCGTGGCGCATCGGTTCGGTCATCCGCAGACCCAAGGTCCGCCACCGATCGGCAGAAGCCAAGACGTCCGCGGTCGGGAGGATGACGTGGTCGATGGCAAGAAGGCGCATGGGCCGCACCGTAGCGGGCGGCCGGTGCGCCAGGTCAGCCTGCTCGACGAGCGGTGCCTAGGCGACGTGGATTTCGGTGGTCGGCTGTGACGCCGCAGCCGGCGCGGCTCGGAGCTGCCAGAGGACCCAGACAGCCGCCAGACCGCTCGCCACGGCCCCAAGGGCAACACCGGCTCGGGCGCCGAATGCTTCGGCAACGGCCCCCACGATCGGTCCGCCGATGGGGGTGCTGCCGAGGAACACGACGGCGGTGAGGGCAAGGACACGACCACGCATCGCCGGATCGGCTCGAAGCTGGATGACCGCGTTGGACCCCGAGAGCAGGAACACCATGGTGAAACCGACGGGGAACACCGCGATGAACGCGAGCAGCGTCGTGGGGGCCGCGGCCAACGCAGCCATCGTGAATGCCAGACCAACGGCTGACCAGGCCAGGAAGGAAGTGTCGACGTCGGATCGGCGAGCGACGACCAGGGCGCCACAGACCGAACCGAGACTCATCACCGAATAGAGCGTGGTGAAGACGATGGGCCCACCGTTCAGCGATCGGTCGGCCAGCAGCGGCAGCGAGACCTGGAACTCGAAGGCCAAGGTGCCGACCACAGCGAGGAGGATGAAGGTGAGCCGCAGTTCCTTGGTCGACCAGGTGTAGCGGAGGCCTTCGATCAGCTGACCCTTCTTCCGTGGTACGACGGGCGGCGACCGGAACTCCGACCGTTTCATCATCGCCAACGCGCCGATGATGGCAACGAACGTCAACGAGTTGGCGAGGAATGCCCACTCCTCCCCCACCGTCGAGATCATGACGCCGGCGACGGCCGGACCGATGACGCGGCTAACGGTCATCAACGCGCTGTTCAACCCGACCGCGTTCGGCACGTCGATCTCGCTGACCATTTCACCGACGAGCGCTCGCCGCGATGGGTTGTCGAACGAAGTGATGACACCGTAGGCCAGCGACAGCAGGTAGATGGCGGGCAGGGTGAGCCGGCCGGACAACGAGAGCACCGTGAAGCCGATGGCAACGACGAGGAATGCGGACTGCGTGCACTGGAGGAACCGATGCCGATCGACGCGGTCGGAAACCACGCCGCCCCAGGCCCCGAGTACGAGCACGGGCGCGAACTGGGCGGCCGCGGCCAGGCCGAGCGCGACGCCGTCGTCGGTCAGCTCCTTCACCACCCAGATGATCGACATCGACTGCATCCACGTGCCGGCTTGGCTGACGAGTTGGCCCATGAAGAACAGCCGGAAGTTGCGGACGCGAAGCGACCGGAACGTCTCGCCGGCGAAGATCGAGACCGCGCTCACGCCGGCTCTCGAAGCGATGCCGGCTCGGCCATCGCCTCCAACAAGACGACGGCCCGTTCGAGATCGCCGACGGCGTCGCGGTCGAGGTAGGCCAGCCGTTCGACGAGCCACGCCGTGCGACGGGTCCGACTCTCGTCGAACTGGCGGCGACCTTCGGCGGTGAGCGATACCAGCGTGACCCTTCGGTCGGATGTGTCCCGGACCCGCTCGATCAGCCCGAGGTCGTCGAGCTTGCCCAGGAGCTGGGTGACCGCCGGCGGCGCTACCTGCTCACGGGCAGCCAGCTCGCCGAGGGTCAGCGGTCCGCGCACTGCGATCGAAGCCAGCACCGACTGCAAGGTGGGCGACAGCGAGGCTCCCGCCTGCTGTCGCAACTGACGGGCGAGCCGGGCGATGGCGACCCGCAACCGGGCCGCCAGTTCGGCGTCGACCGTTCCATCCTGGTCCATCGACGAGCAAGCTACTTCATGTCATGAACTATCCCACCCGGTGGTTCGACCTACTTGTCCCGAGGGAAGTCGAAGAGCTGACGGGCTACGACGACCCGCTGCACCTGCTGGGTCCCCTCGCCGATGTCGAGGATCTTCACGTCCCGGTAGAGCTTCTCGAGCATCAGGTCGTTTCGCACACCGGCCTCACCGCAGATGTCCAGCGCTGCCACCACAGCCTCGAGGATGACGGGGGGCGAGTACATCTTCGCGTAGCTGGCTTCGAGGACATTCGAGTGGCCGTTCTTGGCCAGCCACACCGCGTTCAGATACATGAGCCGCGCCGTCTGCAGCCCACGACGGATGCGGGCCAACCGTTCGAACGCCCGCTGGCGCCGCGGTCCGTGGTTCGGGTACTCGTTGCGGACGAAGTCGAGGGCGAAGTCATGCGCTGCCCGTCCCATGCCGACGCCGTGCGCGGTGTGCAGCGGTCGGGTCATGTTGAACGTGGCCATGGACGCCTTGAAGCCCTTACGCGACTCGTAGAACGCCTCCCCGCCGAGGAGGTTGTCGGCCGGGAGCCGAACGTCATCCAGCGCGAAGCTGGCGGTCTCATAGCCACGAGACCCCATCTTGTGTTCGACCTTGAGGATCTCGAAGCCCGGAGTTCCCCGCTCGACGACGAAGGCGCGATGCCCCTCCCGCCCGAGCGCAGGGTCGAGCGTCGCCCACACGACCACCCAGTCAGCTCGAGCCGAGTTTGAGCAGAACATCTTCTGGCCGTTGAGTACCCACTCGTCGCCGTCCTTGCGGGCGCGGGTGGCGATGCGGGCAACGTCGCTGCCCGCCCCCGGCTCGGTCATGGCCATCGCTCCCCAACGGGCCTTGGAATGGTCGTTGAAGATCTCGAGGAAACGCTGTCGCTGCTCCGGCGTAGCCGAGTTGCGCA
>JAQCHM010000402.1 GCA_027730885.1 Actinomycetota bacterium
GCCGTCCCAGTCGCGTTGGAGCGCCGCGGGGCCGGTCGGTGGCAGCCGCTGGGCCGTCCAGCCACAGCCGCCGGCGTCCATACCGTCGTGCAGAAGGCGAGCCAGCATCGCGTGCTCGGCGTCGGTGGGCATCCGGCCCGACTTGGCGCCGTCCAACCCGAGAACCTTGACCAGCATCGGACCGACCGGGACGAAAGGCAGCACGTTGACCGCCTTGGCCGTCCGGTCGATGCTGTCGAGGTACTCGGGGAAGCTGACCCAGTCCCAGGGCATACCTGACTTCATCGAATCGTAGGGGATGGCCTCGACCCTGGTCATGGAACGCATGGCGTACTCACGCTCGTGCGGCTCGACGGGCGCAAAGCCGAACCCGCAGTTCCCGATCGCCACCGACGTGACCCCGTGCCACCCCGACAGCGTGCAGTAAGGGTCCCAGAAAATCTGGGCGTCGTAGTGGGTGTGCAGGTCGATGAAGCCCGGCGCCACGTGCATGCCCGTGCCGTCGATGATCCGCGTCGCCCCACTCGCATCGACCCGACCGATGGCGGTGATCCTGCCGTCGGTGATCCCGACGTCGCCACGGACACGGGGAGCCCCCGTACCGTCGAAGATGAGTCCGTCCTTGATCACCAGGTCGTAGTGGGCGCCGGCCATGAGTTCCCGTTTGATTGTTCTCAGATTCTTCGTGCGAGTGGTTGTTCGTGCAGATCCGCCGCAACTGTAGACCGTGCGGTACCAAGATCGCATCATCGGGTACCACGCCTGCGGCCGGTCGGTGTAGAGTTCGATCCGAAGTGGCATTCGAAACGCCGATCCTCGAAGGGGTACTCACATGCACGTTGGCTTGTCCGTCATCTTCCAGAACCCGGGTGAACGCGTGCCTGATGCACAGATCTACGCGGAGGATCTAGCGCTCGCCCGGTTGGCGGAGCCCTTGGGCTTCGACTCGGTGTGGAGCGTCGAGCACCATTTCACCGACTACACCATGTGCCCGGACGTCTTCCAGTTCCTCACCTACATGGCGGCTTGTACCGAGCGGATCCAGTTGGGTTCGATGGTGTGTGTGTTGCCATGGCACGACCCGATGCGGGTTGCTGAGGAGATCGCGATGCTCGACGTGATGTCGGGTGGCCGCGTCATCCTGGGCATGGGCCGAGGGACCGGCCGGGTCGAGTTCGAGGGATTCCGGGTCGAGATGCCCGAGGCCCGTCAGCGCTTCGCCGAGTCGGCCGAGATGCTGCTCACCGGCCTCGAACGCGGGTGGGTGGAGTACGACGGACAGTACGTCCGTCAGCCGCGCAAGGACATTCGTCCCCGTCCCAACAAGTCGTTCAAGGGCCGCACCTACGCCGCTGCCGTGTCGACCGAGTCGGCCGAGATCATGGCCAAGATGGGCGTCGGCATCCTCATCGTGCCCCAGAAGCCGTGGAAGACGGTGCGGGCCGAGCTCGAGACCTACCGGGCCACGTTCCGCGAGGCGAATGAGGGCGCCGAGCCGCCGCCTCCGATGGTGGCAGGCTGGACGTTCGTCGACGAGTCCGCCGACCGGGCAGAGGAGATGGCCCGCAAGTACATCGGCGGCTACTGGGATTCGATCATCGAGCACTACGAGTTCGACAAGGACCATCTGAAGAACACGCCCGGCTATGAGTTCCACGGCCAGATGCACGACATGCTCAACGCCCCCGGCGGCATGGAGAAGATGACCGAGTTCTTCGTCGGCCTGCAGGTTTGGGGTACCCCGGACCAGGTCAAGGAGAAGATCATGACCATCCAGGACAACACCTACAACGACGGGTTCATGGGCGTGTTCAGCTACGCCGGGATGCCGGCCGAGGAGGCACAGCGCAGCGCTCGCCTGTTCGCGGCCGAGGTCATGCCCGATCTCAAGGCGCTGGCCCCCGCCTACGAGCGGCTGGGCGTCCCTGCCTGATGGCAGGGTGCCGATGACGAGCGCTGTGGGGCGGCTGGCCGGCAAGCGCGTGCTGGTGACGTCGGCGCGGACCTTCATGGGCCCGCCGGTCGTCGACCTGTTCGTGAAGGAAGGGGCCGACGTCGTAGCCGACCACGGAGCGCTACTCGAGCCCGATGAGCCGGCCGAGTTGATCGGGCGAACCGACGACCTCGACATTCTGATTGCCAACCTCGACTTGCCGGCCTACGGGGCGTCAACGGTGGAAATCACTGACGACGGCTGGCTGGCCGGCTTCGATGCCATGGTCCACCCGTTGATGCGCCTGGTCCGGGCGGCCGCACCGGCGATGATCGCCAGGGGATCGGGGTCCATCGTGGTCCTCACCTCGTCGTCACCTCTGCGGCGAATGTCGCCTCAGACCATCTCCTACGTGGCCGCGCGGGCGGCCCAGATCGCTTTCGTGCGCTCGTCGGGCCACGACCTGGCCCGGTACAACGTGCGGCTCAACGGCGTCGCTCAGAACTTCGTCGCCAACGACACCTACTACCCACCGGAGATTCTGGCCAACGAGCGGTTCAAGGAGCGCCTGGCCAGCGAGGTGCCCTCGCGTCGCATCGGGCAACCCGAGGAATCGGCCGAGTTGGCGTTGTACCTGGCCGGCGACACGTCGTCGTTCATCTTCGGCCAGATCATCAGCAACGACGGCGGCTGGTCCTGATCACCGACCCGGGGCGATGGCGAACTGCGCGGCTTCGAGCAGGGCTGCATCGGCTTCGGGTAGGTCTCGGTGGTAGTGCCAGGTGTGCCACAGGCCATCCCATACGTCGAGGGTCGTCTGGCAGCCTGCGGTTCGCGCCGCTCGGGCGAATCGCACCGCATCCTGGAACGTCGAGTCGATCGTGCCGACCTGGATGAGGACCGGGGGTAGCGAGCCCAGTTCCTCGGGATCGGCGAGCAGAGGGGACACCGCGGGGTCGTCGATGCTGCGGATGCCGCGGTAGGCGGCGGACAGCCACCGTCCGGCTTCGTTGTCGACGTCGTCCCGACGATCCCCCGAGTCCTGGCGGTGTCGTGGCCTGTGGTCGAGATGGGGGCTGAGCAGGATCAGGCCCGACAGTCGGGCCGACGGCCGAGTGTCGGTTCCGGCCCGTCGGGTCAGAGCGAGCGCCGCGGACAGCGCCAAGTTGGCTCCGGCCGAGTCGCCTGCCAGGACGACCCCGCGGGCGGCGTCAGGCCCGGTGGCCAGGGCGTCGAGGACGGCCAAGGTGTCTTCCAGAGCGGCGGGGTACGGGTGCTCAGGGGCCAGGCGGTAGTCGACCGAGACCACCTCGACCTGTGAGGCCAGCCGCTCGGTGATGGGCACCGCGACCTCCGGGCTGCCCAGGGCGTAACCGCCGCCGTGGAGGTACACCACGAGAGGTGCCGACGCGGTGGTGTCACCCGGACCGGAGCGTAAGCAACGGACCCCGCCGATGG
>JAQCHM010000403.1 GCA_027730885.1 Actinomycetota bacterium
GAGATCCTTGGCGCTGTGCACGGCCAGGTCGGCGCGACCGTCGAGGACGACTTGTTGGATCTCCTTGCAGAAGGCGCCCTTTCCACCGATCTCCGAGATGGCCAGGTCGAGGTTGGCGTCGGCGGTCGTCTCGAGAGCAACAATCTCCAAGACGAGCGAGGGGTCGAGCCGACGCAGAAGCGCGACCACGTACTCGGCTTGCCAGCGAGCAAGGGGGCTGCGCCGGGTCGCAACCCGCAGGGTCACGAGAACCCGAAAAGTTCGCGGGTCACCTCGGCCAGCCGGTCGCCCCGCGGGGTGCCGGCAGCGGTGCGCAGTTCGGCCGAAGGGGCGTGCAGCAACTTGGCGACCACGGCCCGGGTCAAGGCCTCGACCGCTTCGAGCTGTGTGACGTCGAGCTGGCCGAGGCGGTTCCGGTACCGATCGAGTTCGACGGAGCGAACGCCGTCGGCCCAGCGGTGCAGCGAGCCGAGCAGCGGCTCGACTTCCCGGGCCCTGACAGCATTGCGATACCGATCGAGACCGTCGGCGATGACGACCCGCACGGCTGGAACCTCCGCCTGACGACGCTCGATCCCGCGGTTTGCCAACGTCTGGAGTGACGACAGATCCAGCAGGCTGGCCCGGGGATCCTCACCGACCGCCGGATCGATGTCACCGGGCATGGCCAGATCGAGCAGTAGCGTCGGCCCGTCGCCCAGGTGTTCGACACCGATGAGCGCGACTCCGGATGCCGTGGCCGAAACCACGACGTCTGCTTCGGCGACGAGGCGCGCCAACTGGTCGATCGAGCCCGGTCGACCGCCGAGCTCGTGGGCGAGAGCCAGCGCTTTCTCCGGCGTGCGATTGACGATGATGAGATCGAGGACTGCGTCAGTGTCGGCCGCTACCTTCACCAATGCAGTGGCCACCGAGGATCCGACCTCACCCGCACCCACCAGGACGACTCGCTGTCCGTGGAGACTCGGCGTGCGTTCGAGCACGAGTTCGACCGCGGCGTGGGAGAGCGAGGCCGTGTGTTCACCGATGCTCGTGTCGGAGCGAACCCGTTTGCCGGTACTGAGGGCGTGCTGGAACAGCGCGTTGAGCACCGGCCCGGTCGCTCCCCCGGCCCTGGCCGATTCGAACGCGAGCCGGACTTGACCGAGGATCTCGTGCTCGCCGAGGACGACCGAATCGAGACCGGCCGCCACCTCGAAGAGGTGCTGCACCGCTTCATCGTGGTAGTGCACATACAGATGCTCGACGAAGTCGTCGACCCCCACGCCCGAGACCAACGACAGCGCGTCTCGTACCGCCTGATAGCCCTCGTGGAAGCGCTCGGCATCGACGTAGACCTCGATGCGATTGCAGGTGGACAGCACCACCGCCTCATTGATGAAGGGGCTGTCGAGAATCTCGACCAGGGCCTTGGGGATCACGTCGGCGGCGAGCGCGACATCGCCCAATACCGACGGAGGGGCGCTGCGGTAATTAAGCCCGAGGGCGACGACGGTCATGGGACTCCAGCCGACCCTGGCGCGAGAAGCCAGGAGGCGATCAATTGTGCCCCAGTGTCTCGCGCGAAGGGGCCATCGGCCAACTCGGCCGCCGCTTCGCCGGGGGTGGCATCGGTCACGGTCCGGACGGTTTCCGCGCTCATGGGTTCGATTCGTGGCCGAGCGGGAGACCGGCGCCCGATCGGGCGCCCGTGGTTCGGCGCTGGTAGAAGCTGAGGATCTGCAGTTCGGTAGCCAGATCGACTCGCCGCACCTCGACCCACGACGGCACGACCAACGTCTCCTCGGTGAAGTTCAGCAGGGAGGACACGCCAAGAGCGACCAGTCGGTCGGCAACGAGCTGCGCCTGATCAGCCGGCGTGGCAAGAATGCCAACCCCGACGCCAGCCTCGCCAACGACGCGCTCCATCTCGTCGAGATGCAGCACCTCCACCTGGCCGAACCGGGCCCCTACCAGGGTCGGGTCGACGTCGAGCAGGGCGCGCACAGGAAACCCCCGAGCAGCGAGGCCCTGGTAGTTGGCCAAGGCCCGTCCGAGGTTGCCCGCTCCCACGATGACCACCGGCCAGTCTTCGCTCACCCCCAGGAGGAGGCCGATTTCGTGGATGAGGTACCTGAGGTCGTAGCCGAGCCCACGGGTGCCGGCAATCCCGAGGGAAGCGAGATCTCGCCGAACCGTTGCCGGATTGACGCCGGTCTCCTCGGCCAACCGGTCCGACGAGACACTCGGCAGCCCCAGGGACACCAGGTCGACGACCGCACGGAGATACGCTGGTAGGCGTCCCACCGTTGCTCCCGATACCGGGGCCCCCGACTCAGTATCGCTGGTCACCCCGCAAGGATACGCCCCAGGGTTCACAAGTTCACGAACGGTATCGACCGCTCAAGTTGGCCGACAACCAGGCCGAGAACCACGGGAGCCTTCTTCCCCGGCTCCCCTTCGATGAGGTCGACGATGATCCAACCGACGAATCACAACCGAGCAGGCAGGCTGCTCCTCGTCGTGGCAATGCTCCTTGCGCTGCTGGCCGGCAGTTCGAGCGGCGCTGCCGCCTCCGAGACGACCGACGAAGCACAGTTCGTCACCCTGATCAACGAGCTGCGCTCCGCTCGCGGGTTGCCTGCCCTCGAAGTCCATACGCAGTTGGCACCCCCGTCTCGTGACTGGGCCGCCCAGATGGCGAGCACCGGGACGCTGGCCCACGCTCCCGATCTCTCCGTGGGCGTGACGGCGTACTGGATCAAGCTGGGCGAGAACGTGGGCGTCGCTCCCCAGGGCCAGATCCAGCAACTGTTCAATGCCTTCGTCGCCAGACCAGCCCATCTCCAGAACCTCGTCGACCCCCAGTTTTGCAAGCAGGGGGTCGTGGGTTCGAATCCCATCGTCTCCACCAGTAAATGCAACGGTTCCAGCGGCGGCGGCGAGTGCCACACTTCGGTGAATCAGCCCGCCATCAGCAGCCATCGCGCTGTCCTGTCGTGATCGCTCCGAATCGGCCCGAATCGGCCCGAATCGGTGGAAGTGAACCTTATGTTAACAGTAGGCGATCACGTTGACGGCGTTATTCTCTCGTGTTATCTTACCTAAGGAAAAAAAATTACAGCAGATTCTTTCAAATCAAAAAAGGGAGGTCGCCATGACCTATTTGTATTCAGTGCTCGCTCAAGTGGGTGACAAAAAAGCATTTACCGAGGCAAGCCAAACATGGGTTGGCGGAAAACTAGACAAACTTGGAGTGCGCTCATATTCCGCAACTGAAATCGTCATGGGTGGCGAGATGGCCGGCATGGTTGTCATCGGCTTTGAGTACGACTCCGTTGATGCCGCAATGCAGGGACAAGCAGGCTTCTACCAAGACAGCGAATTAGTCGGAATGATG
>JAQCHM010000404.1 GCA_027730885.1 Actinomycetota bacterium
CGCGTGGGGACTGGGGTTCAGCCCGCAAACCAGTACCTTCATCCCGGCCGACACCACATCGGGAAGGGTGTCGAGGCGCACGAGGTTGCCATTGTCGAGCGAGAAGCCGGCACCCTCGAGCACCATGTCGAAGGAAACGGGCAAGGCGCCGGACCTGGTGAAGCGGACGGTGTCGTCGACCGGGAGGGCCCGGTGGAGGCGGGCCAGCCACAGCGGTAGCTCGCTGGCATCGAGCGTCGACGCCCTACGCAGACCCGCGGCTTCGCTGATGGCTGCTACCGAGACGTCGGTCATCGGGATCGGTCGGAGACCAGGAGTGTGTCGCACCGCAAGCGCACCATCGTAGACCCCACACGCCGAGCCACGCGGGATCGAAGCCCGGGGGTAGACTCCGTCCATGCAGCAGCCGATCGAGGGCATCGAGATCACCACTCCCGAGAACGGACCTGGCATCGTTCAGAACTCCGGAGCCGAGCCGACGACCTCGTTGACCACGACCTCGCTGAAGGGTGCTTTGGCGCTCATCGACCAAGGACTCGGCGGGCTCACTGATCGTCAGCTGGTGTCGGCGTCAGAAGTCACCGACCTCCTCCTCGACGTCCGTTCGCTGCTCGTTGCCACGGCCTGAGGCCGTTACCAGGCCCCGTCGGTCATCGGAGGGGCACGAGCCGTTTGGCCAACACGCCGATGATCGTGCCGACTGCGGCGCCGGCCACCACGTCGGACGCGTGGTGCATGCGGGTGTAGATTCGGCTGCCGGCAACCACGCCGGCCGCTGCCCACCAGACCGGACGGAGGGTCGGGGCGGCGTTGCTCAACAGGATGGCGGCGACCGCACCTGAACTGGCGTGGCCGCTCGGGAAACTGGCGGTCCGGGGCCGCCGGACCTGCAAGGTGGCGACGTCCTCCCAGCCGTCGGGTCGTTCGCGCTTGAACAACGGCTTGATTGCCCCGTTCACCAACGCGGACTCGACTCCGAGCGTGACGGCCATGCGGACGGCGTGCGCCTCGCGGCCCGGCCGGATCACGGCGACGGCCAGGTTGAGAAGGTGCCAGCCGACCGAGTAGTCCGCCAGCTCGCTGGCGACGTATGCCACCCGGTCGGTGGATCGTCGGCCGCGCAGCGGCTCGAACAGTCGGTCGACGAGGCCGTCGAACGCGTCGACGACCGTAGGCAGTCTCACGTCTCCAAACCCTGGGCCGGCGCCCGTCCGCTCATTGCTGCGCGGCCTTCCACTGCCGGATGAGCTTCGCGAACTCGTCGGCCGGGCTGTTCGGGACGATGTAGCCGGCCTCGTCGTTGATCGCGTCCCAGTCATCTCGGACCGACTCGACGCTGATGTCGGTTCCCCGGTGCGTTCCTTGGGTGAGGCCGATGAAGAAGCGGGCAACCGTGCCTCCGGCCGCGCTGTAGATGCCGCCGGTGGTCTCGCAGTCCTGATGGGCCAACCACACGACGAGGGGCGTGACCAGGCGCGGCTCGAGGGTGTCGGCCATCGGGCCGAGGAGATCCTCCGTCATCCGCGTGCGGGCAGCGGGCGCGATCGCGTTGGCCTTGATGTTGTATTTGGCGCCCTCGGCCGCGAGGACCCTGGTGAAGCCGACCAGTCCCATCTTGGCGGCGCCGTAGTTGGTCTGGCCGAAGTTGCCGAGAATTCCCGACGCCGACGAGGTGTTGATGACCCGGCCGTAGCCCTGCTCGCGGAAATGCACCCATGCCGGGCGGGTGACGAAGAAGGCGCCCTTCAGGTGCACGTCGACGACGGGGCCGAGGAAGTCGTCGGTCATGTTGTGGAAGGTCTTGTCCCGTAGGATGCCCGCGTTGTTGATCACGACGTCCACCTGACCGAAGGCGTCTATGGCGGCCTGGACGATGGCGGCCCCGCCCGCTTCGGTGGCAACGGTGTCGCCGTTGGCGACGGCCTCCCCACCCATGGCCACGATTTCGGCTGCGACCGAATCGGCCGCGCTGAGTGATCCGCCGGTGCCGTCGACGGCACCGCCGAGGTCGTTGACGACCACCCGAGCGCCTCGACGTGCAAACTCGAGGGCGTGCTCACGCCCCAAGCCGTTGCCTCCGCCGGTGATGATCGCTACTTTGCCGTCGAAGCCGAGCTCGGCCATGGTCTGCTCCTGTTGGATGTTCGGACTGTTTGGTCGGTGATGCGGTTTGGTCGGTGATGCGGTTTGGTCGGTGACGCGGTTCGGTGATGGCACTGCTCGCCGGAGTCGGCGAACGGCGTCGAGCATAGGGGCTGCATCGGACGACCGGTCCACGTTCGACATGCCCCAGGTGACGGAGTATTTTTCGAACCAGTCCAGAAGGGGAACTCATGAGCGAGCAATCAGACGTCGTCCTGTACGAAGTGAAGGATCAGGTAGCGATCATCACCCTCAACCGGCCAGAGCGACTCAACGCCTGGACCGCAGCATTGGGAGCGGCCTATTTCGCGTCACTCGACCGGGCTGAGGCCGACCCTGACGTGAAGGTCATCGTGGTCACGGGCGCTGGTCGGGGCTTCTGCTCGGGAGCCGACATGGACATGCTGCAGGGCATTGGCGCGGGTCGAGCGGATGCCGAACCTGCTGGTGTGCAGCGCGACGGCAGCTACGCCACAACCATCGGAAAGCTGGTGATCGCGGCCGTCAACGGCTCGTGTGCCGGACTGGGCATGGCGCACGCACTGGCCTGTGACCTGCGCTTCGCAGCGGCCGGCGCCAAGTTCACCACCGCGTTCTCCCGGCGAGGCCTCATCGCCGAGCACGGTCTGTCCTGGACCCTTCCCCAATTGGCCGGTCAGGCCGTTGCGATGGACCTGTTGGTCAGCGGTCGGGTGTTCCTGGCCGAGGAGGCTCTCGAGATGGGCGTGGTCAACAAGGTGTTCCCCGCCGAGGAGCTGATGGAACGCACCCTCGCCTATGCCGGCGAGGTAGCCGAGAACGTGGCTCCGATCTCGATCTCGGTCATCAAGAAGCAGGTCTACAGCCATCCCGGGATGAGCCTGGCCGACGCAATGGAGGCCTCGCGCCTGGTGATGCTCGAGTCGCTCAAGCGGGTTGACTTCAAGGAAGGCGTTGCCAGCTTCCTCGAGAAGCGGCCACCTGCGTTCACTCCCTACGCCGGCAGCTAGCGCGACTGCTTCGCTAGCGCGTCGGCCTGGCGTTTTCCGGCAGGCCGACGCAACTGAGACACTGCGTGTCCCAGTCGATTTCGGCGGCCGCCGCGGCATCGTCGGCGGTTTGGTAGACCGGATCGGATGAGCGTGGGGTGCGGGTGTCAGCCGGCTTGTTGCCGGCCGCTCGGCTGACCGGAGCCGAATTCTTGGCGTCCTGGCGCCTGCGGCTCCACGACAACGGCTCGGCCTTCCAGTCGTC
>JAQCHM010000405.1 GCA_027730885.1 Actinomycetota bacterium
TTACCACCGAGCGGTTGCTGGGTGATCATCGAGTACGGGCCGGTGGAGCGGGCGTGGATCTTGTCGTCGACCAGGTGGGACAACTTCAAGATGTACATGATGCCGACCATGATGCGGTTGTCGAAGGGCTGGCCGGTCCGGCCGTCGAACAACGTGGTCTTACCGTCGGGCCCGATGAGGCGCCCGCCCGAAACTGCTTCGCCATTGAGGTTCTCGAAGATGCTCTGGATGGTCGGCTTGGAGCCGGCCAGTTCGACTTCGTCCCACTTCGCGCCGTCGAACACCGGCGTCGACACCAAGGTCGCCGGCGTGGTGAACGGACGGGTCTTGTTCTCTGTGCCCCGCAACGGCGCCTCGCCGACCTGTTCGCCGTTGATCGTCCAACCCCACCGTGCCGCGTAGCCCAGATGCGACTCGAGCACCTGACCCACGTTCATGCGGGACGGAACGCCGAGCGGGTTGAGGATGATGTCGACCGCGGTGCCGTCGGCCAGATGCGGCATGTCCTCGGTCGGCAGGATGCGGGAGATCACGCCCTTGTTGCCGTGGCGACCGGCGAGTTTGTCGCCGACGGAGATCTTCCGCTTCTGGGCCACGTACACCCGGACCAACTGATTGACTCCGGGCGGCAGCTCGTGGCTGTCGTTACGGTTGAACACCTTGACGTCGATGACCTTGCCGGTCTCGCCGTGGGGAACCTTCAGTGACGTGTCACGGACCTCGCGGGCCTTCTCGCCGAAGATGGCGCGAAGGAGCCGCTCCTCGGGGGTGAGTTCGGTCTCCCCCTTCGGGGTGACCTTGCCGACCAGCACATCACCCGGACCGACGTCGGCGCCGACTCGAATGATCCCCCGCTCGTCGAGGTCGGAAAGGATGTCCTCGCTCACGTTCGGGATGTCCCGAGTGATCTCCTCGGGGCCGAGCTTGGTGTCGCGGGCGTCGATCTCGTGCTCGTGGATGTGGATCGAGGTCAGCACGTCATCACGAACGAGGCGCTCGTTCAGGATGATGGCGTCCTCGAAGTTGTAGCCCTCCCAGGGCATGAAGGCGACGACGAGGTTCTTGCCGAGCGCGAGCTCACCGTTGTCGGTAGAGGGACCATCGGCCAGCAGTTCGCCGGCCTTGAAGGTGTCCTCCGCCTGTACCCGGGGCTTCTGATTGATGCAGGTGTCTTGGTTGGAGCGGTCGAACTTGAGCAGCCGATAAATGCGCTTGCCCGACTGCTTGTACTCGACGGTGATCTGACGACCGTCGGCATCAAGGACGATGCCGTCCTCGGTGGCGACCAGCGTGTCGGCCGCGTCATGGGCGGCGCGCTTCTCGATGCCGGTACCGATGTAGGGAGCCTCGGCCACCAACAGTGGAACCGCCTGACGCTGCATGTTGGCACCCATGAGGGCCCGGTTGGCGTCGTCGTGTTCGAGGAAGGGAATCAGGCCGATGGAGACGATCTGCTTGGGCGACACGTCCATCATCTGGACCTCGTCCGGCGGGACCTGGGAGATCTCGGTGGTCGCACCGAAGAAGATGTCCCGCTCGAGCTGCAACTTCAGGTCTCGCAGCGAAGCGGCCTGGGGTGACCGGCGAGCCAGCACCTTGTCGTTACGGAACGTGCCGTCGGGATTGAGCGGGGCGTTGGCCTGCGCGACGACGAAGTCTTCCTCCTCGTCGGCGGTGAGGAAGACGACCTCGTCGGAGACCTTGCCGTTGTTGACCCGGCGATACGGCGTCTCGAGGAAGCCGAACTCGTTGACTCGGGCGTAACTCGAGAGGTAACCGATGAGTCCGATGTTCGGACCCTCCGGGGTCTCGATCGGACACATGCGGCCGTAGTGCGAGAAGTGGACGTCTCGGACCTCGAAGCCGGCACGCTCACGGGACAGACCGCCGGGGCCCAGAGCCGAAAGGCGGCGACGGTGCGTCAGACCCGACAGTGGGTTGACCTGGTCCATGAACTGCGACAGCTGGGATGTTCCGAAGAACTCCTTGATGGCAGCCACGACCGGTCGGATGTTGATGAGCGTCTGAGGGGTGATGGCCTCGACGTCCTGTGTGGTCATGCGCTCACGGACGACTCGTTCCATTCGGGAGAGTCCGATGCGGACCTGGTTCTGAATGAGCTCACCGACGGACCGCACGCGACGGTTGGCGAAGTGGTCCTGATCGTCCAGCCGGTAACCGGGCTCGGCCACCATGAGGTGCAACAGATAGGTAGCGGCGGCCATGACCTCACAGCGCGAGAGGACCGGCTGATCGACCTCGGGAATGTCGAGCATGCCACGGAGCATCGGGAACAGTTCCTCGAGGCGACGGATCTCGGGGCCCAGCTTGCGGTTGAGCTTGTACCGACCCACACGGGAGAGGTCGTAGCGACGGCTTTCGAAGAAGGCGTTCCGCAGATAGGACCGGGCCGCTTCGAGGGTGGGGGGCTCACCCGGACGCGCTCGTTTGTAGATCTCGATCAGTGACTCGTCCTGGGTCGGGGCGATGTCCCGATCCTTCTCCCACTGGCCCTCGAGGAAGTCGAAGTGATTGACGAACGCCTCGAGGAAGCCAGGCGCGTTCTCCTCGTCGAAGCCGAGGGCGCGCAGCAGGGTGAACAGCGAAAGGCGACGCTTGCGGGCGACGCGGACGCCGGCCGTTGGATCCTTGCCCGGCTTCTGCTCGACGTCGAACTCGATCCATTCACCGCGGTAGGGATGGACCGTGCCGGTGACCATCTGATGTTTCGACATGTTTCGCAGCCGGAACCGCTCGCCAGGCTGGAAGATGACGCCGGGTGAGCGGACCAGCTGGGACACCACGACCCGCTCGGTGCCGTTGATGATGAACGTCCCCTTGTCGGTCATCATCGGGAAGTCGCCCATGAAGACCGTCTGCTCTTTGATTTCACCCGTGTTGGCGTTGATGAACCGAGCGCGCACGAAGATCGGTGCGGCGTAGGTCATGTCCTTTTCCTTGCACTCCTCGACGGAGAACTTCGGATAAGGCTTCAGGTCCTCGTCATGAGGATCGAACTCGAGCTCGAGTTGGAGCGTCTCGGTGAAGTCCTTGATGGGGCTGATGTCGCGAAACGCATTGGCGAGACCTTCCTCCAGGAACCAGCGGAAAGACTCCCGCTGAATGGCAATCAGGTCGGGAAGCTCAAGAGCCTCCTCCAGATTTCCGAACGAGTAACGATCGCGAGCGAGAGTACGTGCTGGCAAGAGACACCACCTGGGAGTAGCACGGGGGCTGAGACAAGCCGGGCGCGCGACGAACTGGGTGCCATATCAGACGCTGTACTCAACGCTGGATCAGTCCAGCGTGAAAACAGAAACCTGAGGTCGGCAAAACAGAGCGGGCAAGCACGGCAAGGGACAAGCATATG
>JAQCHM010000406.1 GCA_027730885.1 Actinomycetota bacterium
CCTTCGTGCGAACGGGGGACTCCGTCGTCGCCGGGATGCGCGATCCTGCGCGGTCGGGGGCGATCGACGGTGCCGAGTGCGTCACCCTCGATGTCTGTGACGATGCGTCGGTGACGGGGGCGCTGGCCGGCAGCGGGGCCTTCGACGTCGTCGTCAACAACGCAGGTATCTCGCTGTCGGGTCCGGTCGAGACGATCGACACCGAAGCGGCCCGCCTGGTGTTCGAGACGAACTACTGGGGGGCGTTGCGGGTGGTTCGGGCCACGTTGCCGGCCATGCGGGCGCGTCGGTCCGGGTTGATCATCAACGTGTCGACTGTCGGTGGGCGGACCCCGACCCGGGGGTACCACGCCTTCTATCAAGGGTCGAAACATGCGCTGCGGTCGCTGAGCGAGGCGCTGGTGTGGGAACTCGAGCCGTTCGGTGTTCGGGTTGCTCTGCTCGAACCCGGTTTCGTTGCAACCAACATCTTCGACCGCGGCGGGTATGAGGAAGACCCGCCGCCATCGCCTTACGCCGACGATGAGGCGTGGGTGCGGCGATTCTTCCTCGAGGGCCGGGCGTCGCACGCGATAGCGGCATCCACGGTGGCCGACGAGATCGTCGCCATCGCCGACCAACCGCGGCCCGATCTGCATCACCCCGTCGGTCCCGACGCGGTAGCGGGTGTCGCCGCGGCGCAGGCGATGTCGTTCGAGGACTGGTACGACGGGGCCGTTACCCGTGTTGCATCGATGGCCGGCCCTCGTCCGGGTGTCGAGGAGCCCGAGGGGGAGAGCTACAGTCCGCGGTCATGAAAGCGGTCACCTTCGATGAGCACGGTGGGTTGGAAGTCCTGAAGTTCGGCGAGGTCGACACGCCTGAACCGGGACCAGGAGAGGTGCGGGTAGCGGTCGAGGCCTGCTCGCTCAACTATCACGACGTCTTCACCCGCCGGGGAATGCCCGGAATCAAAACCCCGCTTCCCATGATTCCGGGCTGCGATGCGGCGGGGAGGGTAGATGCCGCTGGGGCCGGTGTCGAAGGATGGCGCCACGGCGACCGAGTGCTCGTCGACCCGGTGCAGTGGACCGACGATGGTCGGATTCAGATGATCGGCGATACCAGGTGGGGTGCATACGCCGAGTACGTGATCGTCGATGCTCGACAGTTGATCACTCTGCCCGACCAGGTGTCTGCCATCGACGCCTCGTGCCTCCCTGTTGCCTATGGCACCGCACACCGGATGATGTTCACCCGGGGTGGGGTGAAAGCCGGCGAGACGGTCTTCGTGCTGGGAGCGTCGGGTGGTGTCGGTACCTGCTGCGTTCTCTTGGCCAAACAGGCGGGAGCTCACGTGATCGCCGCTGCGGGCTCGGCCGAGAAGTGCGCGGCGCTCGAGGCGCTGGGCGCCGATGAGTCGGTCGACTACTCGACGACCGACATCGCCGCGTTCACCCGTCAACGCACGGGTTCACTCTTCTCGGGTGGTGGCTGGGACGTCGTGGTGAACTTCACCGGTGGCGACACCTGGGTGCCGACGCTCCGGATGGTGAAGATGGGCGGTCGCCTGCTCACTTGTGGAGCCACGGCCGGGTTCGATCCGGCCACCGACATCCGCTTCATCTGGACCGCCGAGATGGACATCCGAGGCTCGAACGGCTGGAAGCGGGACGATCTCGCCTCGTTGCTGGCCATGGTCGCCGACGGTCGGCTGAAGCCGGTCGTCGACAAGGTGCTGCCCCTCAGTGAGGGCGCCGAGGCCATGCGGCTGCTCGAGGACCGCCAGTTCTTCGGCAAGATTGTGTTGGCTCCGTGACCTCGTCCGGGTACGGGACTTCGGTTCCGCCGGCCGGCGCGGGATCGGGCAACCTCGGGGCGATTCATCTGCCATGGGTGGGGACCGACCGGATCGCATTCCTCGACGTGACCCACGGTCGGGTCGATGACCCCACGCCGGTCACCTACGCACAGTTCGAGGCCCGATCGGCCGCAGTCGCCGCCGCGCTCGTCGGCGCCGGTCTGGCGCCGGGCAGCAGGGTCGGCATCCTGGCCGACAACTCGGTCGACTACGCGGCCACCTACCTCGCCATCCCCCGGGTGGGCATGGTGTCGGTACCGCTCAACACGCGCCAGCCGAGCGACAACCTGACCTTCGTTGCCGAGGACGCAGCGATGGCCCTGGTCATCCACGACGGCGCGAACGCGGGTCGCCTTCCGGCGGGCGTTCCCTCCGTCGAGTTTGGCTCCGCTGCATGGTCTGCCTTCCTCGGCAGCGGACCGTCGGCGACGGGGGGCGTCGCAGCAGTCTCGCCCGATGACGTCGCGGTCCAGATGTACACCTCGGGGTCTACCGGTCGACCCAAGGGCGTGCTGTTGTCCCACGGCGGTCAGCTCTTCAGCATCGATCAGTACCTCGGTGGGGTCATGCCCATGGACCCCGACGAGCGGTTGCTCGTTTCGGCTCCGATGTACCACAAGAACGCGCAGATGCAGCTGAAGATGGCGCTCTGCCTGGGCGGAAGCGTCGTGTTGCTGCGCCGCTTCGATGCCGAGCAGTACCTTCGGGCCATCCATCTCCACCGGGTCACGGCGATGACCGGCGTTCCCACGATGTTCGCGCTGATGTTCGGTCGCCGGGACCTGCTCGGCCGCCTGGATCGCTCGTCTGTACGGAGACTCTCGATCGGCTCGGCGCCGATGACCCAGGCCCTGTTCGACCAGGCACGAGGTCTCTTCCCCGACGCAGTCATCACCAACGGCTACGGCACCACCGAGGTCGTCGCGGTCTTCGGCGGCCACCCCGAGGGAGCACGCCGGCCCGACATCGCGGTCGGCCACCCACTGGCCGCGATCGAGACCAGACTGGTCGACCCCGAGTCCGGCGCGGATGCGTCCCCCGATCCCGAGACCGGTCGGCGCCAGGGCGAGCTCTGGGTCAGGAGCGCCGGCATGATGGTGGGGTACCACCACCTGCCCGAGGTGACGGCCGAGCGTCTCACCGACGGCTGGTACCACACCGGAGACGTCATGGACGTCGACGAGCTTGGCTGGCACTACTTCGTGGGTCGAGTCGATGACATGTTCTCCTGCGCCGGCGAGAACGTGTACCCGGGCGATGTCGAGCAGATGCTCGAACGGTGCCCGACGGTTCACCAGGCGGCGGTCGTCGCCGTACCCGACGAACTGAAGGGGTCGCTACCGGTTGCGTTCGTCGTCCTGGCCGAACCGAGCGTCGATGACAAGGCGGTCGAAGCCGAGATCAAGGGGTGGGCGTTGGCCAACGGACCGGCGTATCAACATCCCCGTGCTGTCTGGTTCGTCGACGAGATTCCCCTCGCCGGCACCGCCAAGATCGACAAGGCCGCCCTCGCGG
>JAQCHM010000407.1 GCA_027730885.1 Actinomycetota bacterium
ACCGCCACCCCGAGTTGCCCAGAAGGTAATCGGCCGTCCCCTCCGATGCTCCCATCGCCGAGAGCAAATCGCGCGCCCCGCCTATGAATCCCACCAGCCCCATGCTCAAGAGGCCCACCATCAAAAAGCCCACGTTCGCCGCCGCTCCGATCAACCCAGCGATGATCGCACGCGATTTCCCCGGCCAGATCTCGTTCACCAGCGCCACCCCCAGCGACCACTCGCCACCCATGCCCAGCGAGGCCACAAACCGCAGCCCCGCGATGTGCCACGCCTCCGTCGCAAACCCGCACAGCCCGGTGAAAATCGCATACGTGAAGATGCTCAAAGACATCGCCCTCACCCGCCCGATCTTGTCACCGAGCCAGCCGAACAACACCCCGCCCGTAGCCGCCCCCACTAGAAAGACCGCGATGATCGCACCGAACCACTTCGGAGCATCTTCGGGCGGGGCACCGGGTCCTAACAGATCAGCCAACGCCTGTCCGCCGATCAGTGGGAACAATCCCATCTCAAATCCGTCAAACATCCAGCCGAGGAACGCGGCGAGGAGCGTCATGTACTTGGCACGGTTCGAAACAGGGTCGGAGAGTTTGGTTTGCATCGCAGGGCATTGGTTGCGCGCAAGGTAACCAGCTTTCCCCGCTGCTTGCCAACCTTTTTATTTGCCTCCCTCAGGATCGGCCGTGATCGCCAGCGCGATGTCGTTGTCAAATGCCGACAAAACCAGTTCTAATTCGCCCCGCTGTGCGCCACCACCTCCGCGTCTCCCACTGTCCCCCACTGGTTGTTTTGGTGTGCAGGCACCTCCCCGCTTCTCAGGGGTTTGCCTGGTGCCAAGGAATTCTGATCGCCGAACGTGGATTCATGGGGCGGTCTTGTAAAGTGTCCGGTATACGGTCTAGTAAAGTGTCAGACATTTTATTTAACTAACAATAGGCTTTTACTCTCCAGCAGCACCGATGCGGTAGTATCGGGCGAGACCGCTCTTCGGCAGGGCGAAACCGGCCATGAGCTGGGCTCCGGTGACGTTCTGTCCGTCCGCGAAATCGGCGAGGGTGGCGGAGCTTTCGATGCGATAGACGGAGGCGGGATCGAGGCCGGTCGCGGTGAGTAACAGGCTGCCGTCGGCGGCGGTCTTCAGAGTCACTGGCAGCTTGCTGAAGACGACGGGCTGGCCGAGAGACGGAAGGGGCTCGTCCCCGGTGTTGACCACGGCGACGAGGGCGCTCCCCAGCGCAGTGTAGGAAGGGTCGGCGGTGGCGATGGTGAAGGTGAGATTGTAGGTCGCGTCGCCATCGGGATCGGGATCGTCGATGCCGGTGATGGTCAGCGGCTGGACGATGCCCCAGTTGCCGGGAGTGAAGGTGAACGCGGTGCCTGACAACCGGCCCTCGCTTTCGTCGAGCCCGGAGACGGTGATGGCGACATCGGCGGCGGGCTTCGACTGCAGGGCGAGACCCAGCTCGGCGGAGCCGCCCGCCTCGGATGTGTAGAGTCCGGCCGCGCCGTCGAGGATCACCCCGGGAGTGCTGCTGCCGTCGTTGTCCACGATGGAAACGGGGGACTCAAGCTGGCCAACCAAACCGCCCGAGGTTTGGAAAGCGATCTGGAAGAGCAGTTCGCGGGTGCCGTCGATCTTGGCGTTGTCGGGCATTTCGAGCGCGATGAACTTTTCGGCCATATCCCCTGCGTCCCAGTGCAGAACGCCGCCCGTCGGAGTGAAGTCGATGCCGGGCAGCGCAGTGCTGCCGAGCGTGCTGTAGTTGGCGTCGATGCTTCCATCCACGCCGGGACGGCTGACAGGCACCCGCTCGGTCTTCCCCTCGCGGACGAGCAGCGCCTCGCCTGAAGGAGGGACGGCAGGTGCGGCGGCGCTGACGAACACGGAGGCGTTCGAGCCGGTGATGACGACCCGGCCGTTGCCTGCGACGATGAGACTGGCCAGGGTCGTGTTGGTCTGGGCAGTCTGGAAGGGCCGCAGGCCCCAAGTCGCGCCGTCGTCGTTACTCACCAGGACAAACGGCACATTGCCGCGCAACGGGAACCGGAGTCCATAGTTCCCGACCGCGATCCAGCGCGACCCGATCTGGACGACGTCCTTCAGGCGCAGCGCGTCGAGCGGACCAGTGCCGTTGAAATCGAGATTCATTCTCACGGTCCAACTGTCGCCGTTGTCGTCACTGGTGAAGATGGCGTGCTGGTCCATGGCCAGGACGCGGCCGGTCACGCTGGAGCGGAGCCGTACCACTTCGGTGACCTTGGTCGCGGGATCGCCGGTGATCGTGTCGAGTCCCTCGAGGGTCTGGAACACGGTGTTGGACTGCCACGTCTCGCCGTTGTCGTCGCTGAAGACGAGCCTGGGATTGAACAATGCGAACGTGTTGGTCGCCACGAGGAGCCGTCCACTCCGGGTCCGCACCGTCGCTCTCACCTCTTCGCCGAAAGCCAGGCCGGCATTCCGGGGCGACCAGGTTTCGCCGTCGTCGTCGCTGACGTGGAATTTGCCTTCGTTCCGGACGTCCCAGCCTCTCACGGGCATGACGAGGCGTCCCGTGCCAGTGCGGACGAGGAGGAACCCGCCATTCGACGGCACGACCTTCTCGTCTCCCAGGTGGCTCCTCCGTCGTCGCTGACGGCCACCTTGGCACCCGCGGGGGAGACCAGACGTCCCGAGCCGGTCTGCAGGATGTGCAAGCTACCGGGTAAACCGTCGGCGCCCTTCTGCCAGGAGTTGCCGTTGTCGCGGCTGAGCCACAGCTCCTGACCCGCAGGGGCATAGAGCGCACCGTCGAAATACCCGATCGGGGTCAGGTTCGGGCCGACCTCCTTGTTCCAGACCTTGGTCCAGCTGCCCCCGCCGTTCGTGCTCTTCCACACCGTCTCGCTCGACTGCACGGCGACGGCGGTCCCCGGCGCCTTCACCTCCGGACCGGTCTGGGAAAATCCAGAGCCGTTGCCGACCCAAGCGCCGCCAAAGCGGCTGGCGGCGACGATGCCACTGCCGATCTTGGTGTATGTCCCGTGGTAGGCTTTCTTCGCTGGCCGACCAGTTCCTCGACCCGGAGAACGGAGTGGGCGAGCTGAGCGTGAAACTCCTTAGAATGACGCTGGTATCGATGTTCGCGGAGTCGCCGTAGGGCGCGAACGTGGCCCCCTGGGCGATGTAGGTGCCGCCCAGCACTTCGACATCAATCACCCGCAGGCGGGAAAGCGTCTTCGCATCCATGGGCGATCCGTCCAGCGAGACCTGCGCCCGGTCCATCGTGTAGCCGTTCCAGCCCGCCCCGTCGAAGGAATCGAGCACGGCGTTGTGGGCGACCGCCACGGCACGACCGTTCGCTTC
>JAQCHM010000408.1 GCA_027730885.1 Actinomycetota bacterium
CGTCAGTTCCGACGCGCACATCCGGCAGTTCGATGAGTGACACGATCACGTGGGACTGAGCCCCTGGGCGCCGAACGCTCAGTCGTCGGTAGCTTCGATGTGAGCCTTGATCGCGGATGCGTCGGCGTTCATCCAGCCCTTCGAGGCGGCATAGGCCAACATCTTGCTGTACCCCTGCTCCCAGGGCTCGGAATCGACACCTGCGGCAAGTGCCCAGGAACGGACGGCCTGGACATCGACGAACACATGGTCGGCCTCGTCAGCGGAGGT
Source organism: Actinomycetota bacterium (assembly GCA_027730885.1). Lineage (GTDB taxonomy): Bacteria > Actinomycetota > Acidimicrobiia > Acidimicrobiales > SZUA-35 > JAHECQ01. Next base: position 271 of record JAQCHM010000408.1, read on the forward strand.
GCCGGCCGTCGACAGCGCCGACAACACGGCGACCGGTGTCGGATCAGCGGCCTTGACGCTGAACGACGTGAAGTCGGATGCCTGCTCGAGGCGGGGGGAGGACCGACCGTCGACGATGATGTGCACGGGCCGGAGCCTAGTGGCGATCCCGACAGCGGCCGAGGGCCGAACTCAGGACCGACCGACCTTGCCTCGGATGCGGCCGACTGCTCGTCTGATCCGGGCACCGAGCGCGGTGACCCGTCGACGAGCGCTGACCGGGGTCGGAGTCCACTCGACCGGGAACGCCAGCTAGTCCCACACCAGCTGGACCCGTGACGACTCGACGAACGTGGACCGGTCGAGCGGTTGCCGGTTGATGTTCTCGATCCTGTAGCCGTGACCGGTCAGGAGGTCGAAGAGGTCGCCCGCAGTGTGGTCGTAGTGCAGGAGGCTGTTGTCGCCGCATTCGAAGGTAACCACCGGCCGACGCTCGTCGAGGGTGCGGGTGGCGCCGCACAGCACACCGTACTCGCCGCCCTCGGTGTCGATCTTCACCAGGTCGATGCGGGCCTCGCCATCGAGGAGATCGTCCAGGACCTCGACCTGAATCGGGATCCGGTGCCGTTCGACGTCCTCACCTTGGTCGTAGGTGCGCTCCTGGAGCCCTGAGTACTCGGGAGAGTCGGGCACCACGACGAAGGTCGTCTCTTGTCGGGTGGGCCCGAGAGCCACGTCGCAGAGTCGGACCGGCGCCATCGGCCGGGCGGCTGCCTGCTCTCGGAGGATGGACTGGAGCTGCTGGTTGATGTGCGGGATCGGCTCGAAGGCGATGACCTTTCCCGACGGGCCGACGCCGCGGGCGAAGGGAATGGTGTGGCGCCCGAGATGGGCCCCGACATCGACCACGACGTCGCCCGGAACGAGGATCGTCTGGCAGAAGTCGGCGAGACGAGCTTCGAAATCGGTTGCCACCGGCCGCAGTCTAACGACAGGGCGATCCAACGACAGGGCGATCTAGCTACAGCACCGTGTTTCGTCGCCGACGGGGGCACCGACTTGGCGCAGGACCACGTTCTGCATCTGGTCAGTATCACCTGTCTTCACGTACCACTCCCACTTCTGACCGTCGGGACCGTCGACCCAGGTCTCGGTCTTCTCCGCAAAGCAGCAGATGGTCTCGGTGGTGAGCGTCGGGTCGAGCCCCTCGGCCGCCAGTCGGGCTTCGGCAAAGGAGACCTCGGCTGCCGACTCGGTCTCGACGCCCAGATGGTTGATCGAGCCGGGGGCGCCGTCGCCTTCGAAGAGCACGAGCTTGAGCGGTGGGTTCTCGATGGCGAAGTTGGCGTAGCCCTTCTTCACCTTCGCCGGGGCGACGCCGAACATGCGATGGTAGAAGTCGATGGACTCCTCGAGGTTGGAGACATTGAGGGCGAGTTGCAGGCGCATGGGATTCGCTTTCCGTTGGGGCCGCCCGTTCAGGAGCGACCTGTCATATTGATGTCTGTCGATATGTTGCTCTACGCTTCGACGTATGTCAATATGTTTTTCGTGGCTTGCCGACCGAACGACCCTGTCCAGCTCCTTGCCGGTCCCCTTTCAGAGGGCGATGCCAACGAGCTGGCCGGCATCCTGAAAGTTCTGGCCGACCCCGTCCGCCTCCGGCTGGTCAGCATCGTCGCCTCGAGCGCGACGGGCGAGGCGTGTGCCTGCGACTTCACGGCACCGCTCGACCGCTCACAACCAACCATCAGCCACCACCTGGGGCAACTGGTCACGGCGGGAATCCTCGAACGGGAACAACGTGGCAAATGGGCCTGGTTCCGGCTCAACGACCAAAGTCTCGACGCGGTCCATCGAGCGCTCGGTCGGCCCAACTGCTGCTGAGCCCGGCTCGGAATGGTGTGCTTCAGGTGATCCGGCTGCTCAGACCCCCGTCATGCCGAGCGCGATGAGGCCGACGCGCCCGTCCCGGCAATCCGGCCATAGACCGAACCGGCGGTGAGCCCGGACCCACCGGGGTAGTTGAAGAAGAAGATGCCTGCCGCCATCTCGCCCGCGGCGTAGAGCCCACCGATCGCCTCGCCGGCGTCGTCGAGGACCTCCGCCTTGGTATTGATGCGAACGCCACCGAAGCTGAACGTGATCCCGCAAGTGATGGCGTACGCCTCGTAGGGCGGCGAGTCGAGCAGGTTGGCCCAGTTGCTCTTCGGCGGCGTGATGCCGGTGGTCGAACGCCCGTCGAGGACATTCGGATTGAACGTGACCGTTTGATCGATGGACGCGTTGTAGTCCGCCACCGTGGCGAGAAACCCCTTGGGATAGACGCCTTCCATTTTCGCTGCCAACTCTTCGAGGGTGTCCGCCGTGACCTTGGTGACCTGTCGGATGCGGTACTCATCACGGAGCAGGTGCGTGACCTGTGTGTCGAACACCTGCCACGCGAACTGGTTCGGCTGTTCGAGGACGCGGCGTCCGTACTTCGCGTAGGTGTAGTTCCGGAAGTCGGCGCCTTCGTCGACGAAGCGTCGTCCCTCGGCGTTCACGACGATGCCGAAGGGGTAGCTGTGTTTCTGGAAGCCGTCACCGACCGCCAGATCGCCGAACTCGGGCGCGTTCTGATCCCAGCCGACAGCGTGGCACCCCGACCAGTTACCGGCGGGTGACGCACCGACGTCGAGGGCCATGCGGATGCCGTCACCCACGTTGAAGCGGGTGCCGCGGACCTTGGCGAGATCCCATCCCGGTCCGAGATAGCGCGTCCGCCACTCGGCGTTCGCTTGGAACCCGCCCGCCGCAAGGACAACCGCGTCCGCTGCGATCTCGTTGGTGACCCCGTCGGTACGAGCCACGACGCCCCGGACGCCCGAATCGTCTCGGACCAGCGAGAGGGCGCGGGCCTCGTAGTGCACGGCAATGCCCAACTTTGCGGCTTCGGCGGCCAGCGACTCGACCAGCCCGGGTCCGCCGCCGATGGTCTCGATCACGGCACCACCCCAGAAGGTGAAGCGGCCGTCGACGTTGAAGGCCTGGCGACCATAGGCGGCGGCGAAGCGAACCCCGTGTCCCTTCATCCA
>JAQCHM010000012.1 GCA_027730885.1 Actinomycetota bacterium
CGTCCCAGCGCCGGCCGATCGGGCGACGGAGGCAACCCGACCCGGGTCTGGGTAGATCGTGGTTGGTTGCCGTCGCCGGGCCCCGGGGGCGCCGGCGGGGGGCATCGGGGGCCGGCGCGGCAGGAGGGGTGCGCCCCTCGATGCGGGCCTCGATGACCTCGAACTGCCATTCGGCCTTGTCGATCTTGTCGTCCAGGAGGTTGATCTGTTCGACGGTGGACGCGTGCTCCAGTTCGGTGCTCACCTCCTGATATGCGGCGGACGCCTCTTCGTAGATCCGGATGAGTTCGGCATCCTTCCTGGCAATGACCTGATCGCCCAGGACGATCACCCGGTCTGCGTTGTTCTTCAGCTGCTCGGCGATCTCGGCCCGGTCGATCTCGATCAGGTTCCGCTCGATCCGTTTGGCCTTGCGACGCCCTGCGAAGAAGCGGAAGGCGAAGAACCCCGCGGCCGCGACCAGTAACACGGGGATCCAGGGCACACCTCCACCCGATCCCGCCCCATCCGATCCGGAGGCCCCGGATCCTGAATCGCTGGTTGCCGGGTTGCCACCGACGGCGGCGGTGAAGGCGTCGATGGCGTCGGCCACCCGGCCGGCGGCAAGATCGGGAACCATGAGTTCGGCGGCCGAGGCGGCGTCGTACACGGTCGACTCGGCCCAGTAGGTGGAGTCGCCGATGACCACGACCGTGCGGTAGCTCGAACGTGTGCCGTCGAGGACCGACAGGACGTCCTTGGCTGTGGCTTCGGTGTCGTTGCCGACGATCCACACCACGGCGATGCCCTGTTCGTTGGCCCGGTCGATGGCGGTGGTGATCGAGCGGTCGGTTGCCTGCTCCAGGTAGCGCCCGGTTCGCTCGACCTCGTCGACCAGTTCGGTGAGCGATGGCGCGGTCTGGGCGAGCGGCGCTGCAGACACGGTGGTGGCCCAGCCCGAGGACAGACACAGCCCGAGGACGACGAGGAGCAGCAGCAGCAGCGGACGTCGGGAGCGATTGGTTGCAGGCACGATCGCGATCGTAGCTAGGGGTGCACTCAGAGAATTCTTAGGGGCTTCGCGTCAGCGCCGGGCCCCGAGGCGGCCTCGACGCCGAGCCATTCCTCGGCCAATGTCGCCAGATACCGGTCGAAGCCACTGGCGACCCTCAGGTTGCCGTCGTCGTCGAGCGCGTCGGTCAATCGGCCGAGGAAGCCGGTTCGCCAGACCTGAGCCTCAGATCCGGTCGGATTCGACCGTGTTCCGGGCGCTCTCGCGCAGCCAGCGGGTGGTTTCCGATCGGGCCTCGACCTCGGCGGGAATGGCGCGATAGGCCCTGGACCAGCGACGCTCGGTCACCAGACCGACCGCGAAGGCCTTGTTGTAGTCGAAGGTGAAACGCAGGATTCCCTTGTCGTGGAACTGTCGTACGTGCACCAGTTCGTGAGCGAGGAGTGCGCTCGGGGTACCGGGAGGCAGGTGATGGTCGATGATCACCAGGTTGGCGATGGTGAGGCCGAAATACGGCCCGGGGATGGTCGGAAGCTGCACGAGCCAGACCTTGCGGGCGAGGCCGGCCGGGATGACCGTGCGGTAGAGATCGATCTCGTCGTGGGTGATCTTGCGGGCGATCCTCGACGCCCGGCGCCGCAGGCCGGTGATGGTTGACGCTGTCATCAGGAGTTCAGTATGCCGGTTGCCAGCTGCCTTGTCCGAGCTCGTAGACGTCGACCCACAGGCTGAGGCCGGGAACGATCGTGCGTTGCTCTCGCCGCATGCCGATCTTGTCGGCGACTCGGTGGGAGGCCAGGTTGTCGAGGTGGACGACGGCCACGAGCCGCTTGGTGTGGAGGGTCGTGAAGGCCCAGTCCACGACGGCCGCTGCCGCTTCGGTGGCATAGCCCTGACCCCACGACGCGCGCTCGAGACGCCAACCGATCTCCACCGATGGTTGGAGTGGCTGCAGGAGGTCGGGCTCGGCCAGGCCGCACGAACCGACGAACGACCCGGTCTCGAGACACTCGACGGCGAAGAGTCCCCAACCGTGCTTGGTCCAGCTCTCCTGGCTTCGGGTGATCGAGTCCCGTGCCTCGGCGAAGGTCTTCGCCGAGCCGTCACCGATGAATCGCATGACCTCGGGGTCGGCGCACATTGCGGCGAAGGGTACGAGATCGGCCGGCACCCACGGACGCAGCACGAGGCGAGGGGTGACGAGCGCGATCATCGCCCGCAGGTTAGAACGCGGGCCGTGCACGGCCGTGGACCTCCCGTACGATCCGAGGGTCGAGGCTCAGGGTGACCACGTCATGAACTCGGGTGACGACGAGCACGGACATGGCCGCAACCCAGTGGAGAGCCTCCTGGGTACAGTGATCCAGATGAAACGGCTGTGGGTGCGCCACGAGATCGAAGCGCCGCCCGCAACCGTGTGGGGCTTGTTGAGCGACCCCGAATCGTGGCCCTCGTGGGGCCCGACGGTCCGAAGCGCCGAACTCCGGGGCGACAGCCTGCGTTCGGGTGCAACCGGCACCGTCACGACGGTGTTGGGGTTCGGACTGCCTTTCGTGATCACCGAGTTCGACGATGGAGCCCGATGGGCGTGGAGGGTCGGCGGTGTCGCCGCGACCGACCACACTGTCGACCCGCTTGACGAGGACCGGTGCCGGGTCGGGTTCGGGGTGCCATGGTTGGCTGCCCCCTACCTGGCGGTCTGTCGAGTGGCGCTGCGGCGACTGGAGTCGATGGCGACTTGCGCGCGAGGAGACGAATGAGAATCGCCGTCATCGGGGCCACCGGCTACGTCGGCGGTCGGCTGGTACCCGAGTTGCTTGCCGCGAGCCACGACGTGCGGTGTCTCGCCCGAAACCCCGAGCGGCTCTCTGGTGTCGACTGGCGAGTCGAGGTCGAGGTCGTGGCCGCAGACGTGCTCGACCAGAGCTCGCTCGAGGCGGCGTTCGAGGGGATCGAGGCCGTTTACTATCTCGTCCACGCGATGGGCGTCTCCGGCGACTTCGAGCAGAGCGACCGAATCGGCGCCGAGAACACCCGAATCGCCGCCGAGCGCCGAGGCCTCTCCCGGATCGTCTACCTCGGCGGGCTCGGTGCCGACGACCCCGAAGAGCTGTCGCCCCACCTCGCCAGCCGGCACGAGGTGGGTCAGATCCTCGCCGCGGGCACCGTCGCCGTCACCGAGCTCCGAGCCGCAGTGATCATCGGCTCTGGGAGCGCATCGTTCGAGATGCTACGTCATCTCGCCGAGGTGCTCCCGGTCATGACCTGCCCCCGATGGGTCACCAAGACGAAGTGCCAGCCGATCGCGATCGCCGACGTGCTTCACTACCTCGTCGCCGTCGTGGACAACCCGGCCGCCGCAGGTCAGGTCCTGGAGATCGGCGCACCCGAAGTGCTAACTTACCGGGACATGATGGATCGCTACTGCGACGCCGCCGGTCTTCGTCGTCGGCTGATCATTCCGGTACCGCTGCTCACGCCGCGACTGTCGTCTCACTGGGTCAACCTGGTCACCCCGCTCCCTTACGGGCTGGCCCGGCCGCTGGTCGACAGCCTCATCAACGACGTCGTCGTCAGCCCGGAACGTGACATCCGACGCCTCATCGATCACCACCCGTGCACCGTCGACGAGGCCATCGAGCGGGCGCTCGCCGTCGTCGGCGACTTCGAGATCAAGACAAGTTGGATGGACAGCGCGCCGAGCAGCTCACCGGCGTCGCCCATGCCCCAGGACCCGGACTGGGCCGGCGGCACGATCTACCAGGACATTCAGGATGTCCCGACCACCGCGACACAAGCTGCGCTCTTCAGGACGGTTGCGGGCGTCGGGGGCGAACGAGGCTGGTACGTCGCGGGCTGGATGTGGACGTTCCGAGGCTGGGTCGACAAGCTCATCGGTGGGGTGGGCATGCGCCGGGGCCGCCGTCACCGTGACCTGCTGCGGGTGGGCGACGCCCTCGACTTCTTCCGGGTCGAGGCCTACGAACCCGCTAGCCTGCTTCGGCTGCGGGCCGAGATGAAGGTCCCCGGCGACGCCTGGCTCGAGTGGCGAGTCACCAGCGACGACGCAGGCGGCTCTCGCCTCCGGCAACTGGCCCGTTTCCATCCCCGAGGGGTCACCGGTCGGGCCTACTGGTGGATCCTGTTGCCTGTCCACAAGGTCATCTGGAAGCGCTTGGCTCAGCGCATTGCCGACGTTGCGGCGATCTCGGGGCCATCAACCATCTCGGCTGCGATCGAGCTCCCGAAGAGCGAACGTTGACCGGGACGATGATCGGCACCCTCAAGGCCCGAGTAGTCAACTCGACCACCTCCCTGTTCTCGCATGGACCCCAGCCCCTGGCCAACACCCTGTCCTATCGCGGCGATCCCGGACTGCTCGGACCGGACTCCGTCTCGTGGGAGGTCATCGGTGACGTTGCCGCCTTCGTGGGAGGCATTCGCGCCCTGGTGGTGCAGACCGCCCACCCCGAGGTGGTCGCCGGGGTCGACGAGCACTCGAGCTATCGCAAGGATCCGCTCGGTCGGTTGTCCCGGACCTCGGTGTATGTCACCGAGACCACGTACGGAGCGATGCCCGAGGTCGACGCCGCGGTGGCGGTCGTGCGTGCCGCCCACGTCCCGGTCCACGGCGTGTCCCAACGCCAACGGCCCTACAGCGCTGGTCAGCCGGCGTTGGCCGCCTGGGTCCACAATGTACTCACCGATTCCTTTCTGGTGGCCTTTCAGGCCTATGGAGGCCGAAGCCTGACCGGTGGTGAAGCTGATCGGTTCGTGGCTGAACAGGCCCGCATCGGATCCCTGCTCGGGGCCGACCCGCTGCCGACCACAGCCGACGAGCTTTCGGCCTGGGTGGCCACCCACCCTGCGCTCCAGCCGACCGAGGCACAGGCCCGGGCCATCGAGTTCCTCCGGTCCCCGCCGCTCCCTCTTCCCGTCAAGATCGGCTATCGATTGCTGTTCCACGCAGCGGTGGCAACGGTGCCCCCGCGTATCTCCGACATCATCGGGCTGGCGCCCCGACGAGGAGGTGCCGCCATCGGGGCCCGCAGCGTGGATGCGCTGCGGTGGGCGCTGGGCGCCTCACCCTCGTGGCATCTGGCGCTGCTGCGAGCAGGTGCCGAGGTGCCGCCGGGACGATTCCGCCAGGGGCTGCCACCTTCCGCCTACGACTCGAGCGATTCCGAAACGTAGTGGGGGCCACCGCCCGGCGTTCGCGTGTCAGGTCGCCAGGACCCACGCCAGCACCATCCCGCGGCCGGTCCAGGCAACGGTCCGCACCCAATTGGTCGTGATCAGCCGCTCGGCGGCGCGCCGATCGCCGCCCTGAGCCAGTCGGCGGTGGAGCGGCACCTGGACCAGGACCGTCGACCCCAAGGCCAGAGCGAGAAGGGCCGCTGCAGCCCAAGCGCTGAATGCGGACATGGCGACCGGTCGATCGGCAAGCAGCAGCAGGGCCGTCACCCCTTCGGCCGCCATGAGGGGCCCCACGATCCAGCTGATCCGGCGCTGATGCTCAATCGCCGCCTCACGGGGGCGCAGCTCGGAGTACGCGGCCAGCATCGGGTAGTGCACGACCTGGACCGTCCAGATGAGACCCACCATTGCCCACGCGGCGACCGTGCTGACCACCAGCGTCGTCATCTGGTCCCGAACGCCGTGCTTGGGAGGTCGTCGGCCTCTCCGGCAATGGCAGCGCAGATCGTGGCGGCAACCGCCTCGGGGTCGAGGCCGGCGGGCATCTTCGGAGCCCGGCCTTCGAACGCCCGCTCAGCGAGCCCGGTCTCGGTGTGGGGTGGGCGGGCGTCGATCACCCGAACCTTCCGGCGTCGGGCCTCACGGGCAAGCGCCTCGTCGAAGGATCGCACCGCGGCCTTGGAGGCACCGTACGCGGCCATGCCGGGAAGGTTCTGTTCGGCGATGACGCCGGAGATGTTCACGATCGCGCCTCCTGGTTCGAGCCGGTCGAGCGCAGCCTGGGCCAGGAAGATCGGGATGAAGGTGTTGGTCAGGAACAGCTCTTCGACGGCGTCCGGCGACAGCTCGCTGACCGCGCCGAAGGCGACCACGCCGACCGCGTTGACGACGACATCCAACCGGCCTGCGTGTTCGATCGCTGCGACCACCGCGGCACGGCAGGAGCCAGGGTCACGCAGGTCGAGCGCAAGGAGCCGACCCGGCACGTCGAGTTCGGCGAGTCGTGCTTCGGTCCGCGAGACCAACGTGAGGGTTGCGCCACGGGCGGACAGGTTGCGGCTGATGGCCGAACCCAGTCCCCCCGTGGCGCCGGCTACCAGCACCGACAGGCCGTCCAGGCGGTCCCTGGCGACGAGGCGATCGGTCATGGAATCTCGCGTCCCGGAACGACCTGGAACGGAGCTACCCGGACCTCCACCCCCGGCGAGTAGAGCGAGCGGGGCGGGCCGGCCGGACTCGGGAGTCCGGCGGACTGGATGAGGTCCTGGTCGATTCGCACGTCGCCAACTCGATGCAAGGGCCACCTCGGGTGCCGGACCTGGCCGTAGAGCAGCTGGTTCCGGCGTTTGGTGGTCAGAGCCCAACGGGCGGTGAGGAAGTGGTCCAGATCGCTCACCTCGGCATCGGGAATCGACTCACCGACGGTGAAGGCCAGGTCGGCCGAGGCGTGCGGGCCTCGGGGCCATCGCCGGGTCATCTGATACCGGTGCCGGTCCCCCTCCCGCAGGTGTGAGGCCTTGGCCCAGCAGTACGGGAGCGCGAACACGGTTCTGGCCATGGCAACGATCGCAGCTCGGGGAACGTCGAGCGAGAAGAACCACACCGCTCGGCGCCCGGTGGGGTCCACGACATAGGTCCGCACGTTGATCTCGATGAATCTCCCCAGCCAGGGCAGAGGGGGCGTCGGCCCCAGCGCGACGTCACGCATTTCGAAGGGAATGAGCCCGATCCACGCGGCACCCTCATGGACGTCGACGCTGACCCCCGAGGGGAGCAGGCGCTGCACGTCGGCAGGTTCGTAGGGCCAGTGGAAGTAGGCGAGCTCCGTCCATCGCTGCCGGAGCAGGGGGCGCCGGCCGCCAGCCGGAGGTTCAGCGGACACCGGCTCGATCTGTCCGGGTGTCCGGACCGCAGGAGAACCAGATGCGGGTGTGCCATCTGCGGGTGTCATGGAGGTCGGCGTCGTGGAGGCGGGTGGCCAGGACGAGCGCGTCAGCTGTCGGTCGGTCGACGCTCAGCGGCGAGCCCGCCGTCCTCGTCCATCTGGCGGGAGAGTGCCATGCTCCCCGCCATGACCGTGCCCCAGACGGTGAGTGCGAACACGAAGACGCCAATCGCAAAGATGGTCTCGGTCATGCTCCGATATCCGCTCGGGATGCGCGGTCGGGGACATCGGTCGAACACAGGACCAGCGTGCCCAGGGAGTGGATCGAGGGAACCCAAAGCCCGACGAAGATCCCTGCCGTCGTGTTGTCCTCGATGAAGTAGAGCCAGACCGAGAAGAGGAAGGACAGGAAGCCGGCGACGATGAACGGAAGCTTCAGTCGCAGGACGGTGGGAAGCGCAGACACGGGTAATCCTCCACAGGTTGAGTTGTCACCCCCTCTACGGTGGTGCCGCGCCCCGTGGATGCACCGGGCCCGCGCAATCGGGGTGACATGCGGCACCTCTCGACGTCGCGGTCGTACATGCGCTCCGGGCCATTGCGCATTTCCTGTTACTGGCTGCGCCCAGCGGGTCGACGCGAGCGTCAGGCCTTCCGCGGACCCCTCGGCAAGAGATCGGCAAGGATGGCCTGCTGCACTTCGCCGTCGGTGGTCGCGGCAACGACGACGAGGTCCGGTCCTCCGAGCTCGAGAGCAACCTGAAGGCATGCCCCGCAGGGAAAGGTCACCGAGCCGTCCGTGCGCGGCGACACGAGAGCCAGCGCCTGCGGGCGGGCTCCTGCCGCGACGCAGGCGAACAGCGCAACCCGCTCCGCGCACATCGCCAAGCCCAGCGACACGTTCTCCACGAGCGAGCCGACCACGATCTCCTCACCGGTCGTCAGCACCGCGGCACCCATCCGGAACCCGGAATAGGGGACGTAGGCCCGCTCGCGTGCCATTGCTGCCCGCTCGATCAGTACCTCATGGTCGGTCACGTCCGTCATCGACCCGAGGCTAGCAGGTGCTGAAATTGGCTCGAGACGCTCACGTTTGTCGACGGGATCGAGGCCTGGTGCCGCTGGGCGAGGTCAGTCCCGCATGGGAATCTGAGGCCGACCGGGTGTCGGGGGTCGGCTCGGAGGCGGACAATGCCCGGGCGGGCAGTCATTCGGCCAGGGAGGGAGTGACCCGATGGCAACCGGGCGGTTGCCGAGCGTGCGTTCCTCGATGAGTTCACGGATCATGGTGACGAATCGAGGATCGGTGCCCACGGTCGGGACGCGTACAAACTGCACCCCGCAGTCGGTTGCGCGTCGCGCGGCCAGCGTGTCGAGATCGTAGATGACCTCCATGTGATCGCTGATGAACCCCAGGGGCATGACGGTGACCCGCTCAGCGCCGGTTGCTGCCAGGGCCTCGATGCGGTCGCCGACGTCCGGCTCGAGCCAGGGCACCTGCGGAGGGCCACTGCGGCTCTGGTAGGCCAGCTCCCACCCCTGGGTCAGGTGGTGACCGCAGAGGCGCACGACCTCTTGGGCCGATGCTCGGAGCTGGGCCTCGTAGTCGCATCCCGCCGCCATCGACTGGGGGAGCGAGTGGGCGGTGAACAGGAGACGGTGGGTCGAGGGGTCGACCGATCCTGGCCCTGCGGACAGGTGTCGGTCGAGCGCCGTGCGGACGCGTTCGGCGACGGGAACCAGGAATCCGGGATGGTTGTGGAAGAGTCGTAGTTTGACGAGCTCGGGTGCCGCCTCCCCGACGCGGGCCCGGGCCCGGTCGAGGTCTTCCCGATACTGCCGGCAACCCGAATAGGAGCCGAAGGCGGAGGTCACGAACACGAGCGCCCGTCGAACGCCGTCGTCGGCCATCTGCTGGACGGTGTCGCCCAGGTACGGGGTCCAGTTCCGATTGCCCCAGTAGATGGGCAGCCGGTCGTCGTACCCGCCCAGCTCGACCTCGAGCGCCGCGATCAGTGCTCGGCACTGGTCGTTGATCGGTGAGCGGCCCCCGAACTGTGCGTACTGCTCTGCGACCACCGCCAGGCGATCGTCGGGGACGTCGCGGCCACGGGTCACGTTCCGCAGGAACGTCAGGACGTCGTCCTGTCCCTCGGGTCCCCCGAAGGAGAGAACGAGGAGCGCATCGAAGGTTTTGGAAGGCACCGAGTCAGTGAACCAGGGTTTCACCCCGGCTGGGTCACGGTGAGGCACGTTTCGTGCGAGCATCCCACGGTGCGAATGATGACATGGAACCTGTGGTGGCGTTTCGGGCCGTGGGCGGCTCGTCAACCGGCAATTGCGGCCGTGCTGGCCGAAGAAGCCCCCGACATCGTGCTCCTCCAGGAAGTGTGGGCCGACAAGGAGACGGGCGAGGACCAGGCGCAACTTCTGGCTGCCCCGGCCGGGTACTTCTTCGCCCGATCGAGAAGGGCCGCCCGTTCGGGGGAACGAGTCGGGGAACCCTATGGGTTCGGCAACGCCGTCCTGAGCCGTTGGCCGATCGCCTTCGAGGAGACCCTCGTCCTCCCGGGTGCCGACGGGGAGCCGTCGCACCGCTCGGCGATCATTGCCGAGATCGACCATCCGGGCGGTCCCCTCCTGGTGACGGCCACCCATCTCGACTGGCGCTACGACCATTCCGAACTGCGCCAGACGCAGCTCGACGCGTTGCTCGACGAGCTGCGCAGGACCAAGGCAGACCGTTCGATCATCCGACCACTGGTCATCGGGGCCGACCTGAACGCGGTGCCCTCCTCCGACGAGGTCCGCCGACTCACCGGATTGGCCGTCCCGTACACCGGCGGCGGCGGCCGCGGTCCGGTCTTCACCGACTGTTGGGCTGCGATGACCGACGATCCGGGTCACACCTGGACCAGGGACAACCCCCACGCCGTGGACGCGGTGTGGCCGAGACGACGTCTCGACTATCTCTTGGTCTCGTGGCCACGACCCAAGCCCACCGACAACCCGATCGCGGCACACCTTGCGGGCCACCAACCGGTCGGCGGCGTCGTAGCCTCGGACCATTACGCCGTCGTGGTCGACCTTGACGACCGCCCACCCCAGGAGATCGACGAGTGACGTTCCAACATCCGGACAGCCGTCCCGATCAGCCGCCGACCAACGAGCCGACGGCGACGGGTCCCCTGCAGCCGGCTGCCGGCTGGTACCCCGACCCGGTTACCGGCGTCGGGCTGCGGTGGTGGGACGGTGCAACCTGGACGGATCACACCAATCGGGCGGGCCTGTCGAGCCCTCTCGTGGTCGAGACGCCCAACCGATCGATCGGGGGCGGACTGTCCCCCGTCGGCGAATGGTTCAGCAGCCTCTTTCGTCTGTCCGCCTTCCTGGCCGGTCAACTGTTCCCCTTGGTGGTCCTGCTGTCGCTCCTCCCTGGGATCCCGGTCGCCTTCCTCACCTATGTCGCGTTCAAGGACGTGACGTTGGTGATCGATCAGGACGAGCAGACGGGAGTCGTCAACGAGTTCTCGATCGACGGGTTCGAGGCCTCGCGTCTGATCCCGGTGATCGGGCTGACCCTCGTCAGCTACCTCGTTGGCCTGGTGCTCGCGACCGCGGCGATCCTGCAGATCGAACGAGCGTCGGCCAATGCGCCGCAGCGCTGGGACGAGAGCCTTCGCCAGGCGTTGCGGCGGTTTCCACGGGTCCTCGGTGTGACCTTGCTCGTCGGCCTCGTCCTGTTGGCGGTGTCGGCGCTTGCCGTCGTGGCGAACGTCGCGGTCGGGACCGTTGCGCCCGTCGCCCTGCTCCTGAGCTTGCCGGCAACGGTGTTCGTTGTGGTGTGGGCGGCTATTCGCCTGTCGCTCGCCACGACGAATGCCACGCTGGCCCCCAAGGGCATCAGTTCGATCCCGGAGTCGCTGCGCCTCACAGCGGGGCGCAGCTGGCCGCTCTTCGGGCGCTTCCTTCTGTTGTTCCTGGTGCTCGCCGGTGTGCAGCTCGTCAGCAGACTCGCCACCGCGCCGGTGACCGCGGTGCTCGGCCCCGACACGCCCGACTTCACGACGGCCAGCGAGACCCCGCTGATCGACCTGATGGGCGGGAGCCTGTTCCTCTTCCTGTTCACGCAGCTTGTCGGGATCCTGGCCGGCGGGGTGGCCACCGCGCTGCTCAGTGCGGGTCTCGTCGGTCTGTATCGCGACCTCGGTGGCCGATCGGCGTCAGGGGACGGCTCAGATGTCCAGCAGTTCGGGATCCACGAAGCCTGAGCGTTCGACGATGTACTCCTTGCGGGTGGCCACGTCGTTGCCCATCAGGACCTCGAACAACTCGGCCGCCTGAGCAGCCTGCGCCCCGTCGTCCATCGTCATCCGCTTGAGCACCCGGGTTTCCCGGTTCAGCGTGGTTTCGGCCAGTTCGTCGACGTTCATCTCGCCCAGGCCCTTGAACCGTTGCCACTTGCCGAGCTCGATGTTTCGTTCGGCCGAGAGCCGATCGCGTTCGGCGTCGTTGAACGCGTATATCTGCTCGCCCCGGACCTTGGCGCCGAAAAGCGGCGGTTGGGCCGCGAAGACCCGGCCGGCCTCCAGCAGCGGACGCATGTGGTGGTAGAAGAGCGTGAGCAGGAGGCAGCGGATGTGGCTGCCGTCGACATCGGCGTCGCAGAGGATGATGATGCGTCCATAGCGAGCTGCGTCGAGGTCGAAGTCTCGCCCGCTGCCTGCTCCGATCGAGGTGATGAGGGCTTGGGCCTCGGCGTTGTCGAGGACCTGCTTGATGGTGGCCTTGCCGGCATTGACCACCTTGCCCCGCAGCGGGAGCACGGCCATGGTCTCGGCGTCCCGACCGGACTTGGCCGGACCGGCGGCCGAGTTTCCTTCGACGATCAGCAGTTCGCTGTCCGGTCCATGGACGCGACAGTCGGCCAGCTTGTCGGGCAGGCCGTTGGTGCCCAGACTCGCCGCCTGGCGTCGGGCCTCGAGCTGTTGTTTGGCCGACACCCGGTTGATCACCGCTTGGGTCATCTTGTCCCGGAGGGCTGCGATCTGGATCTTCTTGCCGTTGCCGTTGCACCAGTCGGTGAAGCCGCACTTCACGCTGTCGTACACCAGCGTCTGCACCGCCGGTGTCCCCAGCTCCTGCTTGGTCTGGCCCTTGAACTGCGGCTCGGGGAAGGTGACTTTGACCGCAGCCACCAGTCCTTCCTGGACGTCGGAGGGCGTTGCTCGGTCGTTGCCTTCCTTGGCCAACTTCTTGAGCTTCTTGGTGTCGGCCAACAAGACGTCGTTGGCCACCCACGACAGGGCCCGTTCGAACCCGGCAACGTGTGTACCGCCATCGCTGGTCGGGATGGTGTTGACGAAACTCACGATGTTGGTTTCGTAACCCTTCACCCACCGCATCGCGACGTCGATGGTGCAGGGCCGGGAGACCGTGGCCATCTTGCCGTCCACCGGCACCTTCTCCTCGAAGGTCGACTCGTCGTGGATGGTGGCGATGTCGGTGACCGGTTCGCCGATCGAGAGGTAGTCGACGTAGTCGGCCAGCCCGCCGGCGGCGATGAACTCTTCGGGTTCCCGCCCCGCGCCCCGCCGGTCCTGGAGCAGGACATGGAGGCCGGGGACGAGGAAGCAGACCCGGGCGACGTGGTCGCGAACTCGCTCGTAGTCGATCCTCGCCTCGGGATCGAAGATGTCGAGGTCGGGCCAGAAGCGGACGCGGGTGCCCGTGCGGCTGTTGGGCACCGCCTTGACCTTGGCCAACTTGGTTCCCGCCTTGAAGTCGCCGGACGCCAGGTAGTTGCCGGGGATCCGTTCGTTGAACACCAGGCGCCACGTAGCGCCCTCACGGTCGACTTCGGCCACGAGCTTGCTGGCCAGGGCGTTCACGACCGATGCGCCGACGCCATGCAGGCCGCCGGAAGCACCGTAGGCGCCCGAGCCGAACTTGCCGCCGGCGTGGAGCTCGGTGAACACGACCTCGAGCGCGGTACGGCCATCGGGCTTCCTGTCGATGGGGATGCCGCGGCCGTCGTCGGATACCTCGACCGAACCGTCCTTGTGGAGGGTGACCGCGATGTGGGAGGCGAATCCGGCGGCTGCCTCGTCGACCGAGTTGTCGATCACTTCCCAGACGAGGTGGTGGAGACCATCGGTGCCGGTTCCCCCGATGTACATGCCCGGACGCTTACGGACCGCGTCGAGGCCCTCGAGCACCTGGATCTTGGAGGCGTCGTAGTCGGACGTGGATTTCGTGGTGGCCAAGGGAACTTCCTACCAGCGAAGGGAGCCGATGCGGAGAATACGGCGCGGCGTCGGGTTGCTGGCCCCGTCTCGACGACTGGGGCGAAGGGCGATGGAATTGGGGGTGTTGTCCGGTCGAGTGGGGGAGTCGTCCTGCCCGAACACGGCCATGATGCGCTCGGGCAGACCGATCCACACGTAGTCGAGGCGCTGCTCGTCGCGGAATTTGGTGAGTCGAACCCCGCCTGCGCCGCGACCCTTGGAGGGTACTTCTTCCGCTGTGGTGCTCTTGGCGGTGCCGAGGTCAGTGACCGAGATGATGACGGTCCCTTCCCGGCCGAGCCCCGCGCCCACGATGCGAGCGTTTCCCTTCAGGGCCATGCCGGCAACGCCTCGCGCCGCGGGACCTTGCAGGGAGATGGCCGAAACCGGAGTGCGGAGGGCTTGCGCGTCGGTGGTGACCATGAGCAGGTCGTCCTCCTCGGTCACCGCGAGGGCGGCGACGACGCGGTCATGATCGGCCAGGCGCACGAACGACCGCCCGGACGCAAGTTCATTGAGGGCCGACCGTTCGACTCGCTTGACGGTGCCGTGGGCGGTGACGAAGAGCAGGGGCAGGGCCCCCGGGTCATCCGCCGGGAGCGCAGCGGCGACCCCCACGATGGTCTCGCCCTTGTCCGCGCCGAACACCTCGGCGACGTCACGGCCGCGGCTTCGACCGCCGACCTCGGGAACATCGGCTGCCGTCGCCGACAGCAGGCGCCCCGAACTGGTGAAGGCCAGGAGTCGGGATCGCAGGGACACCGCAACCACGGCGTCGATGACGTCGTGACGAGTGGGGGCATAAGACTTCGAGGTCCCCTGCGGTTCGCGGCCAATGACCCCCGACACCGAGAGCGACACGATGCACGGGTCGTCGGGAAGGTCCGACTCGGTCCGTTCCTCGATGACCTCGAGGGTGGGAAGGTCCTGGGAATACACGATGCGGGTACGACGAGGCGTTCCGTACTTCTCGACGATCTCGCCCAGCTCGCGGATGACGATGGTTCGTTGACGCTGTTCGGAAGCGAGGAGCTTCTCGAGGTCGTCGATGACCGCGGCTAACTCGAGCTTTTCGGCCATGAGCTCGTCGTAGGCCAGCGCCGTGAGCCGGCGGAGCCGCAGCTCGAGAACGTACTCGGCTTGGATCTCGGAGAGGCCGAGCTCGGCCATGAGTCGGCTCCGGGCCTCGGGGCTGTCGCCCGACGAGCGGATGATGGCGACGACCCGGTCGATGTTGTCGATAGCGATCAGCAGGCCTTCGACGAGGTGCAACCGCTCCCGTGCCTTGCGGAGGCGGTATTCGGAGCGCTTCACCACCATGTCGAGGCGGTGGGTGACGTAGTGCATGCACAGGTCGTAGAGGCCGAGGGTGGTCGGGACGCCGTCGACCAGCACCACGTTGTTGATGCCGAACGTTTCTTCGAGCGGGGTCAGCCGGTAGAGCTGCTCGAGGAGGACTTCGGGGCGAACGCCGGTCTTGCATTCGATGACCAGGCGCATGCCCGACTTGCGATCGGAGAGGTTCTTGACGTCGGCCACGCCGTTGAGTCTCCCGGCATTGACCAGTTCCTTGATCTTGGCCACGACTCGTTCGACGCCGACCAGGTAGGGGAGCTCGGTGAACACCAGGCCTTGGCGGTGCCGGGTCACGTCGACGATCTCGGCGGTGGCCCGGATGCGAAGCGTGCCCCGCCCGGACTCGTAGGCCGAACGGAGATCCTCGTCGATCACCATGCCGCCTGTTGGGAAGTCGGGTCCGGGGACGAGCGCCATGAGCTCGTCGATGGTCGGTCGTGGCCGCCGCTTGGACATCACCAACTTGATGGCTTCGTAGATCTCCCGCAGGTTGTGCGGCGCCATGTTGGTGGCCATCCCGACGGCAATGCCCGAGGTGCCGTTGACGAGCAGGTTGGGGAGCAGGGCCGGCAGGTAGGCGGGCTCGGAGCCCTCGCCGTCGTAGGTCGGCCGGAACTCGACCGTTTCCTCGTCGATCTCACCCAACAGGTCGAGCGCAGCGGGCGTCAGCTTGCACTCGGTGTAGCGGTACGCCGCAGGAGGGTCGTCCAGGCTTCCGAAGTTCCCCTGGGGATCGACCAGGGTCACGGGACGACTGAAGTCCTGGCCGAGCCGAACGAGCGTGTCGTAGATCGCCGTGTCGCCGTGAGGGTGGAACTTGGCCATGACGTCGCCGACGACGTGGGCGCACTTGCGGTGCGACCGGTCGGGCATGAGCCGCATCTCCCGCATCGAGTACAGGATGCGGCGTTGCACCGGCTTCAGGCCGTCGCGGACGTCGGGAATGGCCCGGGAGGTGATGACCGAGAGCGAGTAGGCGAGGAACGAGTCGCCGAGTTCCTCCGAGACAGGAACGTCCAGCACCTCTCGGGCAAAGGGGAGCGATTCGCCGTGCGCTGGTACTTCTCGGGACACACTCGTTACCTTTCAATACCGAGTCAGCGACGGTATCGAGATTCGAGGGTCGATGGGGGGACCGTTCAGTCGCGGCGACGGGCCGCGTCGATCTTTCTGGCTGCCTTCACCACGTGGTCGAGGCGGTCCGAAACCGGCTGTTCGTCGCCCGATTCGGCAAGGAGCTGTGGGGCGAGCGCTACAACAGGCGCCAAGTACGGTCAAGCAAGGAGGTTCAAGCAGCTGGTTTCAGGTGGGCTGGCTCGGGGCCGCGGCCAGCGCGGCCAGCACCTGCTCGGCCGACGGGTTGACCAACGCCACCTCGCCGATGCGCACCGTCGGAACGGTCTCGTCGCCTTCAGCGATCGAACGCACGATCGCGGCCGCCTCGGGCTCCTCCCAGATGTTCCGCTTGGTGAGCACCACGCCTTCCTGGTCGAGCGATCGCTCGAGCAGCATGCAGAACGGGCAGCCGGGTCGCCAGAAGAACTCGATCTGCGGCAGGGTGGTCGCATCGGTGACGTTGGACATTGGTGGCCTCTCGGCTGGTCGGGGGTCGGACTCAGAGTTCTACAGGTCCAACGAGTGGATCGTCGACGACGTCGTGACGCTCGACGTAGGCGGTGAGGAAGGCAGTGGCCGTGGCCACCACGGGCAAGGCGACGAGCGCGCCCGTCGGCCCGAACAACTCGGTGCCGACCAGGACCGCGCCGATGGCCACGCCCGGGTGCATGTTCAGCGACTGGCCGGTGATGCGGGGCTGCAGCACGTAGTTCTCGATCTGTTGATAGACCACGACCGCTCCCACGACCCAGAGCGCACGTGAGGGCTGGACGCCGAGGGCAACGACCATCGGCAACAGGCCGGCGAGGTAGGTGCCGAGCGTCGGGATGAACTGGGAGATGACGCCGACCCAAATGGCGAGGGCGACGGGCGACGGTAGGTCCAGGATCTGGAAGAAGACCCAGTGGAAGACCGAGGAGATCAGCGCGAGCAGGAAGCGGGACGAGATGTAGGCCCCGGTCTTGGCGATGGCGAGATTCCAGACCGCGAGCACCGCGTGCTGCCGTTCGGGAGGAAGGACCGAACAGACCACCCGTCGGAGGCGTGGTCCATCGGCGGTGAGGTAATAGGCGAAGAGTGTGACGGTGAGGGTCTGGAAGAGCAGCCCGATCACGGTCGTGCCGATACCCACCAGGTTGCCGGCGATCCCGGTGGCGAATCGGCTGGCCTCGCCTCCGGGCTCGAACTGGGAGCGGAGATCATCGGCGTTGAACGTGATACCGAATTGGTCGTCGAGCCAGATCTGGGTCTGGTCGAAGTAGTCCGGAAGGTTGCGCACCAGGTCATTGAGCTGATTGGCCAGCAGGGTCCCCATGGCGCCGAGGAAGGCGATCGTGACAACGAGGGCAACCAGCAGGCTGAGCCCGGTGGCTGTCGATCGGCGGACGCCCCGGCGGCCGAGGCGCTCGACGGCCGGATCGAGCGCGAACGAGAATGAGAGCGCGAGCACGATTTGGACGAGCAGCCCGCGTAGTTCGCGGGCGGTGACGTAGATCAGCCACAATCCGACGAGGACCCCCCACCACAGGAAGATCGATCGTCGGACCCACTTGGGAACCGCTGACGCAGTGCTCTCCATCGCCATGCAGTCTAGTGCCGTTCCCGTCCCCAGAAATCGATCGGCAAGTCCATGAGGTCGCGCACCTGCCCTCGGCTGAGGGTCCCGATGGCGTGCCCTCGACGAGGTTCGTGCAGGACGACCACGGACGGCATGGATCCGCCTGACCGTTCCATGAGTGCGGCGACGGACTCCGAGGTCCATGCTCGCGGAACATGATCGAGGGTCAGCATGCAGCGTCCGAGCGACGTCCAGCTCCGCTCGGGTTGTCCGACGTCGGACACGAGGTTGGGGGCGACGTAGCCGATGGGCTGGTTCCCCCAACGGACGACCGGTAACGCCCGTTCGGGCCCCGGTCCATGGTGCTCGAGGAACTGTTGGATGGTCATGCTCTCGTGGACCGGCGCGGGGTGAGAGCTCATGAGGGACGAGAGTGGCGTCGCCCGCAACCTGCGCCCGAGCGCAGCAGTGCCGATTTCGCCCTTCGCCGCGAAGAGAACGAAGGTCCCGACGAGCAACGTGCCCCACCCGGTTTCCTGGGACCAGCGGAATCGCTCGAGCAGTCCGAGCAGGACGATGCCTGCTCCGATGGCGAGCCCGACGCGGGCGGATCGGAGTCGTGCGAGCTCGGGGTCACCGGTCCGCTTCCAGATGATCGCGGTGAGTACCCGCCCGCCATCGAGGGGAGCTCCGGGCAGCAGGTTCGAGACCGCCAGGAGGAGATTGGCCACAACGAGCCAGGACAGCACGACGCGGACAAGTTCGGCGGCTCCGTACCTGACCGAGGCTGCTACACCCACTCCGAAGCCCCCGGCCAGTACCACGTTCGCGGCAGGCCCAGCGATGGCGACCCAGAATTCGGCGCCGGGCGACTGGGGCTGGCGGCTCAAACGGGCGAACCCGCCGAGCAGCCAGAGCGTGATGCCCTCCACCTCGATGCCGTGCCGTCGGGCGGTGAGGGCATGCCCGAGCTCGTGACCGATCAGGGAGAGTAGAAAACCCAGGGCTCCCGCGGTGGCTACGACCACACGCGCGGACAGCGAGGAGTTCGGAAGGAAGGATCGAAGGGTCGAGGTCGCCAACACATAGGAGATGAGCACGACCACGGCCGCGACGCTCCAATGCATCCCGATGGGGACGCCGAACAAGCGGCCGAGTCGCAGGCTGTGACGCACCGACCCATTGTGGCGGGTCGGAACCTGCTGCGCCCGTCACCCCGTCCGGGCACCGGACTGGCTACCGTCGGAGGATGATGCATGCCTTCAGCGTGGCGGTGCGGAGTGGCATCCGTCTGGTCGAGACCTCGGGGGCTTCGGTCGCAGACGCCGACGTCGTCGTCGTTCTGCTGGGTGGCGTCACCCCGTCGGCGCCATGGTTCGACGACGTCGCGAAGCGATGCCGTCCGGGTGTCGCGGTCCTGGCCGTCGACCAGGTGCTCGGAGACGCACGGGACCTGCCTGACCTGGCGACGGTGCTGGACGCCTTCGGCGTTGCCGAAGCGCTCGTTGTGGGCAGTGGCCGATCTGCAGGCGCGGCGTTGGATCTCCGCCGAAACCAGCCTGACCGCGTTCGGTCGGTCCTCCTGATCGAGCCCGACGGGCTGCCCGACGTGACCGGGAACTGCGACGAGGCGTCGCCGTGGGGCGTCGAGATCCTCTGTGGCGATCGCAGCTCAGGGCACCGCGAGCGATCCGATCGTGTCACGTATGTTCCCGGTCTCGATGCCACCGGGTTGCTCGGCTCGGCCGCAGGCATCGACGCCATGATGGCCGCCCTCGGCCGGGCGCTCAGAGGACGAGGAGCACCATCACCAGCAGCATGACGGCGATGAACACGACGAAGATCCATTCCAGACGCTGCCGGGGGTTCCTCTCGAAGGCGAGGTGATGTTCCAGTTGTGCTGCCTGACCCGTGGTCTCGAGGAGTTCCCGCTCCAACATGTTGAGCCGAAGTTGTTTGCCGGCCGATGCCTTGCGGGCGATGGTCAGTTGTTCGTTGATGGCGGCGAAATCGGTCTGCAGTTGCTGGAATGCGCCCTCCGTCTCGCCCAGTTGGCTTCGGAGTGCAACCAGGTCGACGGGCTCCTGACTGTCGCCGGCGACGTCATCGGTCCAGGGGTTCTTGAGCCGCGTCCTGATCCGCCGGAGGACGATGGCCGATTCGGGAGCCACCGGTGACATCAGTCGTTCGATCGACAACAGGATCCGGTCGAGGTAGGCGGTGTCGTCGGGCAGGCTGAAGTGGGCCCACAGATTGCGGGCCTCGATCAGCTGGGCGACCAGGCTGCGGAGGTCCTCACCGAAGAATTCCGAGAACACGGGCCCCCAGAATCGGCGGAGTACCAGGAGCTGGAAGAGGGGATCGGTCGCTCCGTGTTCGTTGGCTCGACCCATCCGGTTGGACGCGGCGTCCTCCCACGACAGATCGTCGGCGAAATACACCGACATCCGATCGTCGATGAAGGGCCCGACGCCTTGCGCGAGCAGCTCGAATGCCTCGGTCATCTGACCGTGGCGGCTGATCTTCAAGTCTGGGGTGCGGGTGCTCTTCGGATCAGGCATGAACGTGATGGTGCTCCTCCCGGAACTATCGGCAGCCAACGGGCGATACTGAGACCCGGTGGCGTATTCGTCCCAAGTGCTCAAGATCGGCTCGCTCAGGCCGTTCTGAGACGTATATGAAGAACAATCGCCTCGTCAACTCGCC
>JAQCHM010000409.1 GCA_027730885.1 Actinomycetota bacterium
CGGTTCGTCACCGGCCCACACGTGCCGATCGACGGCAACGCCGAGCACGTCGAAGCCGGGGCCGAGATTGGCCGAGGACCCGGGAGCGGCGACCGTCGTCACGAAGTGACCGTCATACCGAGAAGAGCTCGAGGGCCTCGGGGTTGGCCAATGCCTCGAGGTTCTTGACCGGGCGACCGTGCACGATCTCGGTCACTGCGAGCTCGACGATCTTGCCCGAGCGGGTTCGGGGGATGTCGGCGACAGCCTTGATGACCGCGGGAACGTGACGAGGCGAGCACTTCGTCCGAAGGTCCCGTCGGATGGCGGCCTGGAGTTCGTCGGTGAGCGTCGCCCCATCGACCAGTCGGACGAACAGCACGATGCGAGTGTCGTTCTCCCACTCCTGTCCGATGCAAATCGCCTCGGCGATCTCGGGTAGCTGCTCGACGACCCGGTAGATCTCGGCCGTGCCGATCCGCACGCCGCTGGCGTTGAGGGTTGCGTCCGAACGGCCGTGGATGATCATGCCGCCCTCGTCGGTCCACGAGGCGTAGTCGCCGTGAGCCCAGACCCCGTCGAAACGTTCGAAGTAGGCCGAGCGATAGCGCGAACCATCGTCGTCGCCCCAGAACCGCACGGGCATGGAGGGGAACGGGTTCACGCACACCAGTTCACCCTTCACTCCAGCACCGAGACGCCGACCGTCATCGTCGAAGACAGCGATGTCGAGCCCGAATGCCTTCTGTTGGATGGCGCCGGCGTACACCGGTTTGGTCGGATCACCCAGGACCAGACACCCGCACAGGTCGGTGCCTCCGGAGATGGACGCGAGATGCACCGTGGGCTTGACCGCGTCGTAGACCCAATGGAAACCCTCATGGCTGAGCGGTGAGCCGGTGGAGCAGATGCTGCGCAGGTTGCCGAGGTCGAAGTGATCGATCGGTCGCAGGTCCGACTTCATCGTGGCGTCGATGAACTTGGCCGACACGCCCATCAGGCTGACGCCGAGCCGCTCGACCAACTCGAACAGTACCCCTGGCGTCGGATGGGCCGGGTTTCCCTCGTAGAGCACGATGCCCGCGCCTACGCCCAGGGCGGAAACCAACCAGTTCCACATCATCCAACCGCAGGTCGTGAAGTAGAAGACCTGGTCCCCCGGCTTGATGTCGCTGTTGAGGGTCTGCTCGGCCGAGTGCTTCAGCATCACCCCGAGACTGCGGTGCACGATGCACTTGGGCTTCCCGGTCGTTCCAGACGAGTAGAGGATGTAGAGCGGGTGATCACCTGGGAGTTCCGCGTACTCGACAACCCCGCCGGCGTGGTCGGCGAGGACGTCGGACCACCGCACGACCGGTCGATGGCCGGACCCCACTGGCAGCACCGGCCGGGAGTCGAGATGGCCGACGACCACGGCGGTTCGAACCGAGGGCAACCGGTCGACGATCTCGCCGAGGCGGTCGAGACAGGAGAAGGGCCGACCGGCGTACACGTAGCCATCGGCGAGGACGAGAACGGCGGGCTCGGTCTGTCCGAACCGATCCACTACGCCCTCGGTGCCGAAGTCGGCGGAGGTCGACGTGAACACGGCTCCGAGGCTGGCGGCCGCGAGGAAAGCGATCACCGTCTCGGGCACGTGCGGCATCCAAGCCGCGACGCGGTCGCCGGCCACGACGCCGACCGACCGGAGGAACGAGGCGAACGCCGCGACCTCGCTTCGGAGTTCGGAGCGTGTGAGCGTGCGCTCGGCTCCGTCCTCGCGGACCCAGGTGATGGCCCGGGCGGTGTCGGCAACGTCCGGTCGTTCGATGAGGTGCCGCGCCGCGTTGAACGTTGCGTCGGGTAGGAACCGGTGCTCCCAGAATTGTCCGCCTTCCTCGATCAACCGGTTTCCCGGTTTGCCGGAGAACGAGCCGACGTCCCACATCGTCCTCCAAAAGGCGCCTGGATCCTCCACGGTCGCGGCCCACAACGCGTCGGAGTCGACACAGCCCGGATAGCGCGACCGACGGAACCCGTCGAGATTCGTCGCCTCGATCTGCGACGGGGTCGGCTTCCAGAGGGCGTCGCTCATGCCGATCGGACCCGGGCTCAGGAGATGCGGACGAGTTCGACGTCGAACGTCAGCGCCTCGCCGGCCAGTTGATGGTTGGCGTCGATGGTGACGGTCTCGGAGTCGACCGAGACGACCGTGGCCGGGCGTCCACCGGCCGCAACCTGATCGCCGACGCTCAGCCCGGCCGGCGCTTGGCTCGCCGGGACCGAGACCACGAGGTTGTCATCGCGTTCCCCGTAGGCATCGGATGCCTCCATGCGCACCGAGCGGGATTCACCTTCGGCCAACCCGCGAACGGCGTGATCGAAACCCACGATCACCTGGCCGCTGCCGACGACGAACTCGAGCGGGTCGCGACCGGCCGACGAATCGAACTGGCTGCCATCGTCGAGGGTGCCGGTGTAGTGCACGGCAACGTGATCGCCGTCCTGGGCCGTTCGGGTCGGGTCTGAGGATGAAGAAGTCACCGAAACACGATAACCCCGTCGGGATCCGACACGTGGGTCGTGACCTCGGTGATCGATGCAAACGGAGGCGGTTCGGAGAAGCCGAAGCCACAGGCCGGGGTCGGAGGACCGATGGCACCCAGGTCATGTCCGCCGACGACCGCCCAGCCACCGATGATGCGACGAAGGCGGTGCGCCTCATATCGCTCGGCGACGCCAGTGGGGCTGACACCCATGATCTCGACGCCCATCGCGACACGGGCGATCGGCCGCTCGACTCGTCGGGCGACCCACGATGAGCGGGGCGGGAACGGCACGGCCCGCCCGAGGGTCCACTCGAGCGTTGCGCTGGCCCAGGACGCCGCGAGGCGCTGACGATCTCGATGGACCTGGAGCGTCGCGTCGATCTCGACGGCATCGAAGTGGTAGATCGAGGTGACGAACGCCGCGACGGCGTCGTTGGTCACGAACAACGTTCGCCATCCGTCGGCCTCGGCCCACATGACGTCGACGAACGCGCCGATCGGCGAGGACTCCCACATCCCGACGACGATCCGATCACCCGATGCGAATCGCGCCCTGCATCGTGAACTCGCGCCGTGTCGTCGCCATCGTCCCAGTCTGCCCGATCGTCCCGAGTTCTAGTCTACCGTTCGGGCATGGAAGAGCCTGACAGCCACGACTTCTATCGTCCGGGACATCGTCAGCTCCAGGACCGTTTCGATTCACGCCGGCTGGCCGACCGCTTGGCCGAGGTCACGTTGGCGGCCACCTTCTCCGAGGGCGACCGCCGACTCATCGCGGCTGCGCCCTATCTCTGGTTGGCGACAGCCGATG
>JAQCHM010000013.1 GCA_027730885.1 Actinomycetota bacterium
AGCCTCTCCTGGCGGGCGAGATCCGCTCTGCTTTCGCCATGACCGAACCCCATCACGCCTCGTCGGACGCGAAGAACGTGCGGACCGAGGCCGTCCTGGACGGCGACGAGTGGGTCATCAACGGCGAGAAGTACTACATCTCCGGTGCCGGCGACCCACGCTGCAAGATCATGATCACGATGGTCCGAACCAACCCCGATGCCGCGCCCCATCTGCAGCAGTCGCAGATCCTCGTGCCCATCGATCAGCCGGGCGTCAAGATCCTCGGCCCGATGCACGTCTTCGGCAGCGACGACGCACCTCACGGTCACATGCACATTCGCTTCGATGACGTGCGCGTGCCCAAGGAGAACATGCTCCTCGGCGAAGGCCGTGGCTTCGAGATCTCGCAGCTCCGGCTAGGCCCTGGTCGTATTCACCACTGCATGCGCTCCATCGGGGCCGCCGAGAAGGCGCTCCAGCTGTTCTGCGAGCGCGGCCTGAGCCGTGAGGCGTTCGGCAAGCCGATCATCCAGCTGGGCAAGAACATCGAGACGGCGTCCCGGATGCGGATCGAGATCGAGGCTATGCGCCTGATGGTTCTGCGGGCCGCCAAGGCCATGGACGTCCTCGGCAACAAGGAGGCTCGCGTGTGGGTCTCGGCCGTGAAGGCCATGGTGCCCGAGCGCGTCTGCAGGATCATCGACGACGCCATCCAGATGCACGGCGCAACCGGCGTGTCCCAGTGGACGGTGCTGCCCGAGCTCTACCAGGCCCAGCGCACCCTCCGTTTGGCCGACGGCCCCGATGAGGTCCATCACATGGTCGTCGGCCGGGCCGAAGTCGCCCGCTACAAGGCCTCGCCTCTCAGCGGTCTGGAGACCGGCATGGTCGACTACGACGCCGTGATCGACGTCGGCCGCGTCTGACCCACACCCCGTTCTGCCGGATGAGCGCGTCGCTTTCGACGCGTGGGTCCGGCAGAACGGGGGGATGGGGGTCAGATGACGGCGGTGGCTTCGATCTCGATGAGGTAGTCGGGGGCGGCGAGGGCGGTCACGCCGAGCAGGGTCGAGGCCGGCGGGTTGTCGGCCGACAGGTAGCGGCCGCGGACCTCGGCGATGACCGGGCGATGCGCAGGCTCGTAGTTGACGACGAACGTCGTGATCTTGACGACGTCGGCGAACGCGGCTCCGGCCGCTTCGAGCGCGATGCCAAGGTTCGTCATGACCTGCTCTGTCTGCGCGGCCAGGTCACCGACGCCGACGGTCTTTCCGGCTGAGTCGACCGCGATCTGACCGGAGATGAAGATGGTCGTGCCGCCGGTGGCGGCGACGGCGTGACTGTACGTGGGAGCGTTGCTCAGCCCCTCGGGACGGATATGGCGGAGTTCGGCCATGGATGCACTCGTTTCTCTCAGGGATTGATGGACTCAGTCGGCCAGCGCGGCCAGGGCGTCGGTTGCGAGACGATCGGGCGCCTGCAGAGGGCCGAAGTGGCCGAGGTCTTCGTGGACGCGGAGCACGGCGTTCGGTAGTGCTTCGAACGCCGGGATTCCCAGGTTGCCGAAGCCGTCGTCCGCGCCCTTGCCGATGGTGATGCGGGCCTGGACGCCGGTGATCCGATCGCTGGTCGAAACCCGCTCACCGTCGTAGGTCGCGGCCTCGTCGACACCCCGACACCGCAGACGCACGGTGCCGTCCTCCAGGTCTTCGAACGCATTGGTCACATAGGACAGCAGCGCGTCGGCTCGCACCGTGCTGAACGGGGGGCGGGCGGCGAACCGCTCCATCGCCTCGGCTCGGTTGGCGAAGACTTCCTTGCGCTTCGCCGCACTGGCGATGAGTGGGTTCTCGCCCGGTCCGAACGCTTCGCCCGGCCGCCACATGACGGGCTCGTAGCCGTAGGACCGGCACAGCAGTCCGGGCCGCTGGACGTCGGCCAACAGCAGGAGCGCGGCGCCGACCGAGTGACCGACCCCCAACACGGTGCCGTGTTCGAGCTCGAGATGATCGACCACCGTCAAGAGGTCGACGGCCAGGCGGTCCCAGCTGAAGTTGCCGTTGGCCGGCCCGGTGCTCCAACCGTGGGCACGGAGGTCGGGTCCCCAGACGGTGTAGTGGCGGGCGAGAGGGGCGACGAACGGTCCGTAGGTTCTGGCGTTGAAGCCCGTGGCGTGCACGAAGAGCAGCGGCGGTCCCTCGCCCCCGAGGTGGTGCAGCGCGAGGGACACGCCGTCGGTCGCCTCGAGGTGGATAGGTGGGGGAGCGTCGGAACTCACCGACCCTTGATAGCAGGGCTACGGCCGTTCGCCGAACTCCGGGCGTTCGGTGCGGGTGCGCTTGAGCTCCCAGAATCCCTGGATATTCATCATGGCCACTAGGGCGTCCCAGAGGGCGAGCGAATCCTCGGTAGGCGGCACCCGGGTGATGACTGGGCCGAAGTATGCCTGTTTGTCGCCGTGGCGATCGTCGAATGCGATGATCGGCGTGCCGATGTCCTCGCCTGCCAGACCGATACCGATGGCCTGCCGTTCACGGATCGGCGCGTCCCATTGCTCGTCGTCGGCGGCGGCCGCGTGCGTCGGGTCGAGACCGACGGCAGTCAGCGCGTCGGCGATGTCGAACAGGCGGTCCTTGTCGTGGTGGATCCGGCGGCCGAGCTCCCAGTAGAACGAGCCGATCGGGCCATCGCCCTCGGATGCCCGTACCGACTCCATCACCCGCAGCATCCGGTGGGTGCTCAGGTAGACGTCATAACGTTCGTTGTCGGGGTGGACATCGTTCTTGAACATCAAACTGATGGGTTGCCACGTCACCGTGACGTCCCGGTTGGGTACTACCTCGTCGACGACCCAACGGGCCGTCACCCAACACCATGGTCATATGGGATCGACCCAGAATTCGATCTTCACGGCCGCAGTCTGCCATCCGAGCGTCTCGGTGTCACGACCAGGTCCGCCGTCACGATCACGGCTGTCGCGATCACGGTTGTCACGAGCGCCGCCCGGCGACTTCGGCGAGGAAATCGTCGATCATCAGGTCGAGATCGAAGTGGGGCTGCCATCCCCACTGCTGGCGGGCGGCGGCGTCATCGATGATGAGGTTGCGGGAAAGGCTCAGCGCCGCGGCCGGGTCGGGCTCGAAGGCGATCTGGGCCTCGGGGAGACGGGCCAGGACGGCGTCGGCCAACTGTCCGGCGTTGGGTGTCGGGCGAGGGCCGTCGACGAGGTAGTTGATGGTCTTGATGGACGTGGATGGCGCGGCCGCCAGGTCGAGGGCGGCCATGGCTGCGTCCTTGTAGTACAGCAGCGGGATGACGGTTTCTCGGCCGGTCCACACGGTGAACGGTTCGCCCTTGGCCGCGTGCTCGATCATCCAGCTGGTGTACTGGGCCAAGCTCTTGGTGGTCACTCCGGGACCGACGATCGACGGGTACCGCAGCCCCCGGAAGTCGAGACCGTAACGGGAGCGGTAGTACGCCCCCAAGTTTTCGGCGAAGACCTTGGTCACGCCGTAGATGGTGTTCGGGCGCTGGAGGCTCAGGTCGGTCACCGGGCCCGGTCCGAGGTCCCGGCCGTAGGTGCCGATGCTGCTGGCGAAGATCAGCTGCTCGGTGCCGGCCAGCCTTGCCTCCTCGAACAGCCGCATCACGCCGATGGCGTTGGCCTGCAGGAGGGCCTGGGGGTCGGCTTCACCCGGACCGGTGAGCATCGCTCCGAAGTGGAAGATCTGACGGGGTTGCACGTGCTGGACCAGGGCCGCGACCGCGTCGACGTCGGCCAGGTCGACCTGGTGGAGGGTCGCTTCGTCAGCCAGGGGTCCCAGCCGATCGAAGTTCGACGAGCGATGGGCGATGTGCAGCGGGCCGTCGCCCCGCTCGTGAAGTACACGCGCGATTTCGGCGCCGATGAATCCGGTGCCGCCGGTGATCAAGATGCTCATGCCGGCATCTTGTCACGGCGGCGGAGCG
This sequence comes from Actinomycetota bacterium, assembly GCA_027730885.1. Classification (GTDB taxonomy): domain Bacteria; phylum Actinomycetota; class Acidimicrobiia; order Acidimicrobiales; family SZUA-35; genus JAHECQ01. Next base: position 3,952 of record JAQCHM010000013.1, read on the forward strand.
GCGGTCCTACTGGGTGACTCCGATGGCCGGCGGCAGCAGCCCCCCGAGCGATTCCCACGCAGCGATCTGGCATCCGTCGGAACGGGTGACCGTGATGTCGACGGCCTCGCCGTCGATCTCGCCGGTGATCAAGGCCTCATCCGGTCCGCCGTACTGCATGGTGCACGCCTGGCCCGGGGGTAAGCCGTTGATCAACAGGTCCCTGACCGCTTCGTCTTCCAACAGCGCACAGCCCGCGGCGCCGTCGACCCCGTCCATCTCGGGCGTGACCGGGAAGGTGTCGCCGAGGCAACCGACGTCGTACTCGATGTCTGACGGAAGGTCGGGGTGCCGGACGATGATGTGAAGATTGGCGATCGGTCCACCGCCGCCGATGACACGGTCCTCATCCCCGTCTTCCCCGTCGCCGTCCGCATCGTCGTTGGTGACGCCCACCGCTGGTGGGATCAAGCCGACCAGCTTCTCCCATCGGTCGATCTCGCAGCCGTTGCTTCGGCTGATGGTGGCGTCGATGGACTGGCCGTTGATCTCGCCGCTGATGAAAGCCTCGTCGGGGCCGCCGTAGATCTCGGTGCAGGCCTGATCGGAAGGCAAGCCATCCACGAGCAAGGCCAGCACTGCAGGATCACCGAGAAGGGTGCAACCGGTCTCGCCGTCAACTCCCTCGACCTCGGGCGTGACCGGGAACGCGTCGCCGAAACAACTCACCTCGTACTCGATGTCGGCCAGGTCGGGGTGCCGCGCGACGATGCGCAGGCTGCCGATTGCGGCTTGGTCGATCGGAAGATCAGGGTTCGCGTCCCCGGAATCCGAGCCGGGACCGGGTGAGGCCGAGTCAGAACCCGACCCGCAGGAAACGAGTACGAGTCCGAGGGGTAGGAGGGCGGAGGCGAGTCGTTTGTCGAACATGTTTGTTTGTACGTTCCGGCCCTCGTGCCCGGTTCCCCGTCCAGGGAGAATCTTCGGGAAAGTTGAGGCTGCAGCGGAACGTAGAGTTATCGGTCCATGACCACGACCGCCCCTCGGCCGATCCGGCGCTACCCGCCACCGAAGGGGCAGGTGCACGCCGACACCTCGCTCGGCTGGATCCGGCGACTGGCTCCCGTCGTGCTTGCCCACAAGTTCACGTTCCTTGGCACGCTCGTACTCGCCCTCGTTGCCAACCTGCTCCAGGTCGCGCTGCCCGCGATCCTACGGGCCGGCATCGACCAGGCGCTCACGGCCGGCACCGCCCCCTTGTCCCGGTATGTCTGCATGCTGATCGCGGTCGGTCTGGCTCGAGCGGTGTTCACTCTCGTCTACCGCCACGGCCTCTACCGCACCGCGTACCAGATCGACAGCGACCTGCGGAATCGGCTCTACGAGCACCTGACCCGGTTGTCGTTCAACTACTACGACCGGGTCCAGTCAGGCCAGATCATCTCTCGGGCGAACAGCGACATCCGCTCGGTCCAGCTGTTCCTCACCTTCGCCCCCCTCATGCTCATGACGATCGTGATGTTCGTTGCCGCGGTGGTCAACATGTTCACCATTCATGTCCCGTTGACCCTGGTGGCCATCGCACCGTTGCCGGGTGTCTACTGGCTCGGGGTGAAGTTGCGCAACGACCTCTTCCCGTTGTCCTGGATCGTTCAGGGTCGGCAGGCCGACGTGGCGACCATCGTCGACGAGAACATCCAAGGTGTCCGTGTGATCCGGTCGTTCGCGGCCGAGCGGCGCCAGATCAACGAGCTGGCCAAAGCGGCGACCGGCTTGCGTTGGGCCAACACCCGGACCATCGACCTGCGAGCCCGGTACAACCCGATCATCGAGAACCTTCCTCGGTTGGGGACGTTGTTGGTACTGGTCTACGGCGGGTGGCTGGTGGTCGAGGAGCAGGTGACCCTGGGCACGCTGTTCGCCTTCACCGCCTATGTCACGATGCTGCAGGTGCCGTTCCGGACGTTCGGCTTCTTCTTGATGATGGGCCAACGAGCCCGGGCGTCCGCCGCCCGGATCTTCGAAGTGCTCGACGAACCCCCGCTGGTGTTCGACCGACCGGATGCGGCGCCGTTGCCGTCCTCGCTCGGTGCCGTCGAGTTCGACGACGTGACCTTCGGGTACCGAACCGACACGAGCCCGACAGCCATCTCGGCCCCGATCCTCCGGCACCTCTCGATGAGGATCGATCCGGGCGAGACGGTGGCGATCGTCGGGCGCACCGGGAGCGGCAAGTCCACCATTGCTCGTCTCCTTGCTCGCTTCTACGACGTCGACGGCGGCGCCATCCGGGTCGACGGGCACGACGTCCGAGATGTCACCCTCCACAGTCTGCGGGCGACGATCGGTTCGGTGACCGACGAGCCATTCCTGTTCTCGGTGAGCCTGGCCGACAACATCGCCTACGCCCGACCCGACGCCGACCGATCCGAGATCGAAGCGGCTGCGGCTGCGGCCCAGGCCGACGAGTTCATCGCCGATCTTCCCGAGGGCTACGACACCGTCGTGGGCGAGCGTGGCTACACCCTCTCGGGGGGCCAACGGCAGCGCATCGCGATCGCCCGCACCTTGCTGGCCCAGCCGGCCGTGTTGGTCCTCGACGACGCCACCAGCGCCATCGATGTCCACGTCGAGGAACGTATTCACCGGGCTTTGGCCGAACGGCTCGGCAAGTACACGACCATCGTCATCGCGCATCGGCTCTCGACCATTGCCCTCGCCGACCGGGTGATGCTGCTCGACGAGGGAAGAATCGTCGCGTCGGGAACCCATCGGGAGCTGATGGTCACCGAGCCCCGTTACGCAGAGGTTCTCGCCCACCTCGAAGGCGATTTCGAGGGCGGTCTCGAACGCGATGTGGCGATCCGCGACGGGGGCGAGGACCGATGAGCTTCGGATCACCGGTCGGGTCGCCGTTCAACGGGCCTTCGGCCGCCTCGACCAGCGCTGCAGCCGGGCTGCCGTTCGCGGGGATGCCATCGGAGCTGGCCGAGCGGGCCGAGGAGGTCCTGGCCGATGAACCCGAACACATCGTCGCCGAGGTCCCGTTCTCAGCCGCAGTCTTCGACCGCGAACCGTTCACGCTACGACGGTTTCTCGTGGGCCATCGTCTCGGCCTCCTTGGCGCCGTCGCTCTGGTGATCGTCGAGACACTCACGCTGCAAGCCGGTCCTTTGCTCACTCAGGTCGGTCTCGACCGTGGCATCGCCCCCCGGAACCTTTCGGTCCTTTGGTGGGTCGGTACCGCCTATCTCGCTTCGGTCGTGCTGAACGCGGCCACGTCGGCGTGGCGGGTGTCCTACACCGGGCGTCTCAGCGAGCGACTCATGTACGAACTGCGGCTCCGGGTCTTCTCCCACTTCCAGCGCCAGAGCCTCGACTTCTTCACCGAGGAGAAGGCAGGGCGATTGATGACCCGGATGACCAGTGACGTCGACGCTTTGTCCGCGTTGTTCCAGGACGGTCTCGTGAACTTCGCGGTGCAGGGCCTGACGTTGGTCATCATCACCGGCGTGCTCTTCGCTCTGAACGTCGAGCTGGCGTTGGTGACCCTCCTGGTCGTCATCCCGTCGATGGGCGTGCTCACGATCTGGTTCCGGGGCGCAAGCGAGCGCGGGTACGGACGGGTTCGGGACAAGATCGCCGAGGTGTTGTCGGATCTGTCCGAGAGCCTGGCCGGTATTCGGGTCATCGCAGCGACCAACCGGCAGTCCTACAACGTGGTGCAGCACGCCAACATCGTCGGCGAGCATCGGAACGCGAACCTCTACGCGTCGACGGTGGGCGCCGTTTACGGTCCGGCCAACGAGGCCGTCGGCGTCCTGGGCCAGGCAGTGCTGTTGCTGGTGGGCGGGCGCATGGTCATCGACGGCTCGCTGACCGTCGGTGAGCTGTTCGCCTTCCTGTTGTACCTGACCGCATTCTTTGCTCCGATCCAGCAGTTGGTCCAGCTGTACACGACGTATCAGCAGGGTCAGGCAGCGGTGGTGAAGCTGCGTGACCTGTTGGGTACGCAGCCATCGACCATCGAACAGCCGGACGCCTACGAGTTGCCCGACATCACGGGCCGGATCGAGCTTCGGAACGTGACGTTCGGCTACGACCCCGCGTATCCGGTGCTGCACGGTCTCGACCTCGTCATCGAGCCCGGGGAGACCGTCGCGGTCGTCGGACCGACGGGCGCGGGAAAGTCAACCGTCGCCAAGCTGGTGACCCGCTTCTACGATCCGAACGAGGGGTCGGTCCTGATCGACGGTCACGATCTCCGCGACGTGACCCTCGGGTCGCTTCGTCGTCAGTTGGGGGTCGTGCCCCAGGAGCCGTTCCTGTTCAACGGAACCATTGGCGAGAACGTCGCCTTCGGCCGTCCGGAAGCATCGCCAGAGGAGATCGAGACATCCTGTCGGTTGGTGGGGCTCGGCGACCTCATCGATCGACTCGACGATGGCCTGGACTCATTGGTGCACGAGCGGGGTTCGTCGCTCTCGTCGGGCGAGCGTCAGCTCCTGGCGTTGGCCAGGGCCTTTCACGCTCGACCCCGCGTCCTGGTGCTCGACGAGGCGACCTCGAACCTGGATCTGCGCAGCGAGTCAGTGATCGAACGGGCCCTCGACGTCGTGCTCGAGGGACGAACGGCCATCGTCATAGCCCATCGGTTGGCGACCGCTATGCGGGCCGATCGCATCGCCGTGGTCGACCAGGGGCGCGTGATCGAGCTGGGGTCGCACTCCGAGCTCCTGGCCGCGAGCGGCGCCTACGCCCGGATGTTCGAGACCTGGGCCAGCCATGCCTGATCTGTAGGGGCGCCAAAACGGGTGACACCCCTGGCACCGACGAAACGGTGACACCCCTGGCGCCACGGGTGGCCAGAGGCCGATCGGGTACCAGGGGTGTCGGTTTCGACCCGAGTGTCCACCCTCGTCGATCTCTACGGAAGTACCGTGCGCTTCGACGAATCTGCTTCCCGTCGAGTCCGAGGACTCGGCGGGAAGTTTGCTTTGGTGGCTGGCTGACGGGCGTTCCACCGGGGCGGACTCGGATCTGACCCCGTGGCGGTTTCACGTCGGAGATGTGGGCTCGTTCATTCCGAAACATTCCCACTCGACCCCGGAGGGTTTGGTGTGTCCGTCCTGGGATTCAAGACCCGCTCTCTTCGGCTCGTCGCCCCGGAGTGCCCCCATCGAACACCCGCGGCGCGGCGAGGGTCAAGGGCTGCGGCGCAATCTCCGGGGTTATCCGCAGAATTTCTTCTGCTGACCATCGTTGTCCCCATGGTCCAGCCGGTTATCCACCGACTACCCACAGGTGCCGGGTGCGAGAGTGTCACTCCGGTGCGGTACGTTCGCACGTGATGAGCGATGGATCCTCAGAAATCGTCGGCCGAGTCATCGGCATCGATGACGCGACCCCCCTCGAGTTCTGGGTGGCGGTCGATCCCGCGCACACGTTGCAGCTCGATGACGTCGTAGCCCTCGAACGGCGTCTGCCCGACGGGCTCCTCGTCAAGATGTACGGTCTGGTCACCCAGGTGCGGGCCCGTCACGAGGGTGCCCGGTTCCAGAGCGATGTGTTCCTCATTGCCGACGGCATCTTGCCGGCAGAGGTCAGCGAGGCCGCTCTGGTCCAACCCACCCGCTTCGAGCCCGAGGTGCTACTGCCGCCGCTTCCGGGCGCGCCGGTGCGCATCGCCACCGAGTCCGAGCGGGACATGGCCCTCTCGTTCGACGAGGTCACTCGCTTGTTGCCAGCCGGACTCTCCCGCAACGACGAGCCGGTCTACCTGGACCTCGACTTCGTCGACGGTACCAAGGGCGCTCACATCAACATCTCCGGCATTTCCGGGGTGGCCACCAAGACCAGCTACGCGACGTTCCTGCTGTACTCACTGTTCCACTCGGGCGTACTCGGCGCCGAGTCGGCGAACACCAAGGCCCTGATCTTCAACGTCAAGGGCGAGGACCTGCTGTTCCTCGACCGTCCCAACAGCCAGCTCGATGCCGAGGCGGCAGCCCGCTATGCGCATCTCGGGCTCGCACCCGGTCCCTTCCGAGACGTCGGGATCCTGGCTCCCCCTCGCAAAGGCGACCGCAACGCCACGCCTGCCACCGGGTCCCGCACTCTCGGGGTCAAACCGTTCTTCTGGACCATCGAGCAGTTCTGCCGGCAGGGCCTCCTGCCGTTCCTCTTCGCCGACGCCGAGGACGAGCGTCAGCAGTACACCATCGTCGTCCAGTCGGTTACCGCCCAGCTTGCGGCGCTCGACGGTGTCGGTGACGGAGCCATCTGGCTCGATGGCCGCACGGTGCGAACCTTCGGTGAGCTTGTTGACGCGATCGAGGACAAGCTGATCCCCGAGGACCCCGACGATTCGTCCGATCCGAAGTGGTCAGGCCGGGCGGTGGGTGCCGGGACCATCAACGCGTTCATCCGGCGGCTGGCCTCTTCTCGCCGTCACGTAGAGCAATTGATTCGGGCCGACATCGATCATGCCGAACGGCACGCTCTCGACCTCGACGCCCACCAGGTGACGGTGGTCGACATCCACTCGCTACACGATCGGGCCAAGCGGTTCGTCGTCGGAGTGGTGCTGCGCCAGGCCTTCGACGCCAAGGAGGCCAGCGGGATCGCCAAGCCCCTCCAACTGGTTGTCCTGGACGAACTCAACAAGTATGCGCCCCGGGACTCCTCCTCGCCCATCAAGGAGATCCTGCTCGACGTGGCCGAACGCGGCCGATCCCTCGGCATCATCCTGATCGGAGCCCAGCAGACGGCGAGCGAGGTCGAGCGAAGGGTCGTGTCCAACTCGGCGATCCGAGTCGTCGGCCGTCTCGATCCGGCCGAAGCGAGACGCGACGAATACGGCTTCCTGCCTGCGGTGCAGCGGCAACGGGCCACCATCCTCAAGCCGGGCTCGATGTACGTCGCCCAGCCCCGCCTTCCTGTCCCGCTGCTGGTCGAGTTCCCGTTCCCGGCGTGGGCCACCCGGTCGGCCGAGGCCGGCCGCAGCGCGGCCGACGGCCCGGAGGATCCGTTCGTGGGCCTGCATTGAGGGGTTCGATGATGTCCGCGTTCTGAACTCGGTCCACCAGCGAATCGAACGACGTACTTGTCATCGACATCGAGTACACCAATCGATCAGTCCCCGGCCAATGGGACGACCTCGGTTTCGTACCGACGCTTTCCTGCCGTGGCCATCGCGGTCGCGACTCCCGCCGTAGCCAGATCGGCAAGGGTGAGGAAGACTCGGCTCACCGCTGCCAACGCGATGGCTTGGCCCGTGGGAACCAGCGCGGCGAGGGCCGAGACGATGACGGCTTCGCGAATTCCTGCGCCCGAGGGGAGGACGAAGAAGAACAAACCGGACACCATGGCAATCGCCATCGTTCCGACGGTGAGACGGAGCGCGTCCAGGTCTGCGTCTTCGGCCCCTTCCACGAGTATCCACAGATGGAGCCCGAAAAGGGCATAGGCACTGAGTGCCCAGGCCAACGAAACGAGCACTGCTCGTTTGCGGATCGGGTGGCCGGGGAGTGGACGCTTCATGAGTTTGAAGCCGACGTTCGTGATCCCGGTGAGAACACGGGGATGCAGGCCCACGATTCCGATCGGCAGCAGCAGGTACAGCCAACGAATCGTGGCGAAGTCAGGGTTCTGGTCGACGATCGACGGAATCGCGAGTGATCCGGCCAAGAGCGCAGCCACCACGAGAATGGCCACGGAGAACACGGTGGCCGTGAAGATCCGGGCCCGAGCAACTCCGGCGCGCCGCCCGAGCTCCACCTGTAGCACATACGCCCACACGGAGCCCGGGAGGTACTTGCCGAGTTGTCCGACGAGGAAGATCTGCGAACCCTGTCGAGGGCCGATCGGTTCGCCGAGCTCGTCCACCAGCACCTGCCAGCTGAGTGTGCTGCAGAGGATCGCGAGCGGGAGCACGAGGAACGCGGGGACCCAGATCTGCCAGCCGATGTTGAAGACGGTGTCCTTGACCTCGCTCCAGTTGCTGAAGAGCGCGTAGCCAGCCCCGGCAAGAACGGCGACCCCCACGACCACACGCAGGACCAGCAGGGCCCGTGCTCGGCCGCTGGGACGATGGACATGTACGAGCGATGCCGCGGGGTCGGGGGAGATCAAGCCTCGTCACCCAACGAGACGGGCCGCCGGTGCTCGATGGATTCCCACCAAGCGAACTCGGCCGCGACCACGGCATGAAGAGAATCGTCGATGGGGAGATCGACCGACCCCATCCCGTAGGAGCGCTCGATCACGGCGATCGTGGCGGGGTCGATACCGGCACGCTCCATGCCGATGCGGTTGACCCCATGGAGGCGCAGCGGGACTCCGAATACCTTCGCGAACGGTGGCACGTCGCGGGTGACGGTAGACCCCATGCCGACCATCGCCCTGGCGCCGATCGAGCGGAACTGATGGACCGACGCGTTGAGTCCGATGTTCGCTGCCTCCCGAATGGTGCACCCTCCACCGATACTGACGCCTGCGGAGATGACGACATCAGCGCCGAGTTGGACGTCGTGGGCAAGGTAGCTGTGGTTCAGAAGCCAACTTCCGGATCCAACGATCGTGGGGCGAGTGCTGCCCTGATGGACGACCACCAGCTCTCTGATCACCGCTCTCTCCTCGACGACCACGCCTGCGTGGTCGAGGTCGCCCTCCCATGCCCGGTTGTGGCGCAACGACGTGATCTCGGGAGGGGCTCCGATGGAGGCGGCCGGTCCGATCCAGACCCCGTCGCCGATGACAGTTGGGCCGAGCAGAACGGCATGGGGTCCAATGCTGACTCCGACGCCGACCTCGACGCCAGGACCGACGAACGCGGTCGGATGAATACTGGTCTCCTGCGTTTGATTCATGGTGACCGCTTTCTTGCACGAGATCCCGGGGAAGCCCTCGGATACAGTCCCAAATGAGGTCGCATGTCACAACTTCGGGTAGCTCTTGTCGGGTCGGGGTCGATGGGCATGAACCACGCCCGAGTCATCGCCACCAGCATCGAGGCCTCGCTGGCCGTCGTCATCGATCCGAACCGAGACGTCGGAACGCGCGCGGCGGACCGCTATGGAGCCAGCTGGGCTCCCGACTTGGACGCCCTCGCCGGGGTTGACGCCGCGGTGTTGGCCGCCCCCACGGAATTCCACTTCGACCTTGCCATGTCGATCATCGAGGCTGGGTTGCCGTTGCTGATCGAGAAGCCGGTTTGCCCGTCGTTGGAACAGACCCGCCTCATCCTGGCAGCCAGCGAGGCCCGGGGTTCTGTGCTGATGTGCGGTTTACTCGAACGCTTCAACCCTGCGGTCCTGGCCGCCATGGAGATGGTTGACTCGCCCCGGTACGTTCGGGCTGAGCGACATTCGCCCTACGTGCCTCGTGTCAAGACCGGCGTTGCGTGGGACTTGTTGGTGCACGACGTCGACCTCGTGGTTCGGTTTCTCGGTGGTCTGCCGCCCGAAGAGGTCGATGTCTCGATCGGGCACTACCACCCGCTCTCCCTTCCGACGGCTGAAGACGTCGTCGAGACCACCCTTCGCTTTCCGCAGGGTGAGATCGCCTCGGTTTCTGCCAGCCGAATCGGTCAACGAAAGGTGCGTAGTTTCGTGGTTCACGACATCGACCGCATGATCGAGATCGATCTTCTGCGAAGGGGGGTGACCGCGTACCGGCACGCGACGATCGAGGGCGACGAGGGACGCGGCGGCTTCCTGATCCTGCTGGTTGGGTCGTTCGATCATCACCCCCTTGTCGAAGATGGTGCCGGCGCGGACGAGGGCGACGAGGTGCGGTGCGTTGAGAGACCGCCACCGTTGCTCAGCGGCTTCGATGAGTTTGAAGGCCATAGCGAGGCCAGCGGCCCGCGACCCGGGTCCTTTGGTGACCTTGGTCCGTAGCCGCACGGTCGCGAACGTCGACTCGATCGGGTTGGTGGTCTTCAAATGGATCCAATGCTCGGCCGGGAAGTCGTAGAACGCGAGCAGCGGGACAGCGCCATCGACGATCTTGGCGACCGCCTTGGGCCACTTGACGGCGAACTCCGCCGCGAACGCGTCGATAGCGGTCACGGCATGCTCGCGGTCTTCGGCGTCGCGGATCTCCGCCAGCATCCGACGGGCCGTCGGCTGGGTCGATTTGGGGAGCGCAGCCAGGCAGTTGGCGACCTTGTGCACCCAACACCGTTGTTCGGTGGTCTCGGGCCACACCGTGCGCAACGCCGCCCAGAAACCCAGCGCCCCGTCACCGACCGCGACCATCGGGGCCCGCATCCCCCGCCGTTTGAGGTCACGCAACAGATCAGCCCAACTGTCGGTCGACTCGCGGTGCCCGTCAGTGATGGCCACCAGCTCCTTGGCGCCATCAGCCCGCACCCCGACGATGACCAAACAACACAGCCGGGCCTCTTCAAGACGGACGTTGAAATGCACGCCGTCGGCCCACACGTAAACGAAGTCGCGGTCATCCAACCGGCGTTCAGCGAACGCCCGTTGCTCGGCCTGCCACTGCTTGGTGAGCCGCGTGATCACCGACGCAGACAACCCCGCGGCCGAGCCGAAGAACTCCTCCAACGCCGGAACGAAATCGCCGGAGCTCATGCCATGCAGATACATCAACGGCAACACCTCGGACACCTTCGGACTCTTACGACACCACGGCGGCACGATCACGCTCTTGAACCCGCGCCGGTCACCAGTCGCCTCATCGACCCGTTTGTCGTTGACCCGCGGCGCTCCGATCTCGATCCCGCCAGCAGCGGTCGTGATTGACCGCTGCACAGCGTGGCCGTTGCGGGTCACGAGCCGGCGTCCCTTCTCGTCGCGTTCGCCGGCGAACGCCGCGACGTAGTCATCGACCTCGGCTTCCAAAGCGACAGCCAACATCCTCCGGGCGCCCTCACGAACAATTTCATCGAGCCCGAAACGCATCTCCGCGCGGGCGTCCTCATCCGTCACTACTCTCAACATCGGCGTGCCTTCCTCGCCGGCGCGTCAACGCCGGCATCACTCGTTTGGTTCAACGAGGAAGGTGCGCCGCGCTCTCGAACAGATGACCGATCCACAGGTTCTGGTTATAACTCATTCGCGAACAGGACCGCAGCCGTCACCATGGTGATGTCACAGGCTCGGCCTACGGTGTTCGACGTGAAGTTGCTGCACACCTCGGACTGGCACGTTGGGAAGGCGATACGTGGCCGCTCCCGGGCCGAGGAGCATCGCGCCGTATTGTCGGAGATCGTCGCTATCGCCCAGACCGAGGCCGTCGACCTCATCGTGATGGCGGGCGACCTGTTCGAGACCGCGGCCCCCAATCCCGCGTCCGAGGCCCTGGTGTACGAGGCCTTGCTCCAACTGGCCCGGGTCGCTCCCGTCCTTGCCGTCGCTGGCAATCACGACAACCCCCGTCGGTTCAAAGCCATCGCGCCCCTGCTCGAGCTCGGTCGGGTCACCCTGCTGCCCGATGCCGTCGGTCCAACCGCAGGCGGAAACCTCCACCTCGCCGTCGCGGGCGGCACCCCGGTCAAGGTTGCCATGCTGCCGTTCGTCTCACAGCGAGCCATTGTGCGGGCCGACCAACTGATGGACGACGCTGCCTACGAACAGTCTCAGGTCTACGCCGATCGCCTCCATCGGGTTGTGGGCGCCCTCACCGCCACCTTCACCGCCGAGTCGGTCAACCTGGTCATCGCCCACGCCTTCGTCCAGGGAGGCACCGTCGGAGGAGGCGAGCGGTCGGTCCACCTCCAGGAGGAGTACGCGGTTCCGGCCCTGTCCTTCCCCGCGACCGCCAACTACGTGGCGCTGGGCCATCTCCACCGTCCGCAAGCGGTACCGGGCGCAACCTCCATCCACTACTGCGGGTCGCCCCTCCAGCTCGACTTCGGTGAGGGCGAGCAGGGCAAGCAGGTCAACGTCGTCGAGTTGCAGCCCGGCTTGCCGGCCAAGGTCAGCGCCGTGCCATTGACCTCGGGTCGATCGTTGCGCACGCTACAGGGAACACTCGACCAGCTCGCGGCCGTTGCCGACACCGTGGGCGATGCCTGGCTGCGGGTCCGCGTCAACGAGGCGGGCCGCCACGGCCTGGCTGACGATGTGCGGGCCCTGCTCGGCGAGCACGTGGTCGACGTCATGGTCGAGCACGACCAGCCGGGGACGCTGTCGTCACGAGTCCGCCGGCGCGACGGTCGCTCGCCGCAGGAGCTTTTCAACGATTACCTGACCGAACAGGACATCGTCGACCCCGACCTCGTTGGGGCCTTCTCGCGGCTCTACGAGGAAACCCAGTCCGAGCAGTCCCAGTCCGAGCAATCCCAGTCGGAACAGACCGAGTCGGTATGACATGAGACCGATTGCCATCACGATGGAAGGCTTCTCCACGTTCCTCGATCGCACCGAGGTCGACTTCTCCGGGGTCGACCTGGTGGCCCTCGTCGGCCTCACGGGGTCGGGCAAGTCCAGCATTATCGATGCCATGACGTTCGCGCTCTACGGCTCGGTGTCCCGCTACCACGACGCCCGCCTGGTGGCGCCCGTCATTCACCAGAGAGCCAACGAGGCCCGTGTCCGTCTCGACTTCGAAGTCGGAAGTCAGCGGTACACGGCGGTGCGGGTGGTTCGGCGAGGCAAGGCAGAACGGGCCACCACTCGGGAGGCACGCCTCGAGCGAGTCACCGACGTCGACGACGACGTCTCGCCGGTGATGGCATCGGGGGCCAAGGAGCTGACCGAGGCGGTCGAACAGCTCCTCGGTCTCGATTTCACCCAGTTCACCCGCACGGTGGTGCTGCCCCAAGGAGAGTTCGCCGAGTTCCTCACCGACGATCCCGCCAGCCGACAACGCCTGTTGCGCCGTCTCCTGGACATCGAGGTGTACGCCCGGATGGGGGCCCAGGCCCGGGAAACCGCCAAGGCGCACGGCCAGCGCGGCGAGGTACTCGAAGCGCAGATTGCGCGCTATCCCGAGATGACACCCGAGCTCCTGGACGATCGACGCCGCCGGCTCGGGGCCCTCGCCGGGTTCGCGGTCGCATCCGACCGTCTGCTCGCAGACCTCCAGCAGGCCGAGGCCCGACTGGTCGAGCTGCGGACGTCGGTGCACACACTCGATGACGAGGTGAAGCGCCTGGCCCTCGTCGAGGTCCCAGACGACCTCGCCGACCGGGGGTATGTCGTAGCCGAGCACCGTACCGTTCTCGACCAGGCCCGAGCTGAGCTGGCGACGGTACGGTCCGAACGGGATCGGGCGCTGCAGGCCGTCGCGGCGTCCGATGACCCGGCCGCCATCGAAGCGCGCCTCGCCGCCCTCCGACGCTCGGCCCAACTGGCCGGCGAGATTGCCGCGCTGATCGATGAGACCCAAGCTGCTGACCTCGCAGCCAAGATCGCATCGGAGGCCGTTGCCGCGTCCACGGCCGAGACCGAGCGGGCAACGGCGGCGTCGGCCGCAGCGCGAGCCGGCGCCGATGCCGCGGCGTGGATTGCGATGCTCGTCGTCGGTGAGCCGTGCCCCGTGTGCCGCCAGGATGTCGCCGTGGTTCCCGACCACGACCCCTCCGCCGAGCTTGCCGTGGCCGAGGCTGCTCTTAGCGCAGCCAACGTCCGGCTGGCGCAACACACGGCCTCGGCCAACGAAGCCTCGGCCCGCGCCCATACCCTGACCGCCCGGTACGACGATCGGCGAACCGAACTCGAGGCGCTCGGCCTCGGGCCAAAAGGTGCCGCCCCCGACGAAATCGACCAGCTCGAACTGCGGCTCGCTGACGCCCGTCATCTGGCGTCGCTGGCCAAGTCGGCCGATGTCGGCGTCAGCGCGGCCGAGCGGGCGGTGATGGCAGCCGAACGCTCGTTGCTGTCGGCCGAGGAGGCCGAGAAGGGGCTGCGAGCCGGCTTCAATGCTCAACGGGACCTGGTTGCACCTTTCGGGCCACCGACTCCGCACGGCCACTCGCTGGCCGACGACTGGTCGGAGCTGCGGCAGTGGGCCGACGAACAGACCGTTCATCGGCAGGCCACTCGCCTCGCCGTCGCCGAGGAAGGCAAGTCGGTCGCCGCCGCCAAAGCCGAGTTCCTCGAGCAACTGGCGTCGTTGGCCCAACCGCTCGGCCTCGATCCCGATCCCACCACCCTGGTGCAGACCCTGGCTCGAGCGCAGGCCTCGACCGAGGCCGAGATCGCCCGGATTGCCGAGCGCCTGGCCGAACTCGATCGATGGCGCAACGAGGTTGCCGGTCTGCGTTCGCAGCAACGGGTTCACGACTCGCTCGGACGCCACCTGGCAGCGGGTGGGTTCGAGGGATGGCTGCTCACCGAGGCCCTCGACGATCTGGTCGAGCGGGCATCGGTTCGTCTGAGGGAGCTGTCCAATGGGCAGTATTCGCTGGCGGCCGCCGATCGGGTCTTCCGCATCATCGACCACAACAACGCAGGGGAGCAGCGAGACGTCCGAACGCTGTCGGGAGGCGAGACCTTCCTCGCGTCGTTGGCGCTGGCCCTCGCGTTGGCCGATTCCATCCGGGAGCTGGCGCCGGACGACTCGCCCCGCCTGGGGTCGATGTTCCTCGACGAAGGCTTCGGCACGCTCGATGCCGACACGCTCGACGTCGTCGCCTCGACCATCGAGGAACTCTCGGCCGGCGGTCGTCTGATCGGGATCGTCACCCACATCGACGCTCTGGCTGAGCGTATGCCGGTGCGCTACCAGGTGAGCAAGGGCCCGGCATCGTCCTCGGTCGAACGGATCTTGGTGTGATGAAGTTCGCCATCGAATCGTGGGACCCGGGCTACGGCCGGTCGGTCGGGGAGGACGGCCTCGACGACCCCAACGAGCCCGTCGACGTCGGGGTCGAGATCGGCCCGGGCGACTGGCGGCCACTGACACCGTCGGCCGTGACCGACGTTCCGGTCCTGTATTTCGTCGACGGGGTTCGCCGAACCGATGCCCAGGTGTGGGTCCGTCCGCCGGGCGAAGATCCCAGCCTCCCGTCCATCGCCGGTGTCTGTGCCACGGTGGCAGCCGGCGTGGTCGAATGCACGTCCTCGGCGGCCCGGATCGTCGACGCCAGAGTCGAGCGTGGCTTCTACACCGCCGCCCCCCAAGCCACCAGCATCCAGACGCGTCACGGCACCTACGAACTGCGTCCCATCGTGGCCGAGGGCACCGACCCGCTGAACCAGGCAATCCATTCACACATGACCGCGGTCGAACACCAGATAGCCGCCGACTTTGGGAACGGCATCGTCATCTTCGACGGACCGCTGCGGGGCCGCGAGTCACCCGCCGCGGTGGGGTACGTCAAGACCCAACACGTGCAGTACCTGCCCCCGGAACAGCACGGGGTCGTGGGTCGGCTCGACGCCGGGCAGCGCACTCCATTGTTCCTCATCGGCGGGCGGTACAACCGCTGGTCGTGGTACCTCCGGCTGCCAGGCCCAATCTCGCATCCGTTGAGTGGGGTGGTTCGGGTTGAACTCCCCGGGCTCGGGCAGACCTCCGACGCCGCCGACCGGGCCGATCTGCTCAGCGCCTTGCTGCCCCGATTCGCCAGCCAGCCGCACAAGGATGCTCGGGCCCCCCAGAACCTGCACCCCATTGCCGGGCTCGAACGAGAGCTCCGCCGTCGGCTGGGTGATCAACAACTGCTCGAGCGGGCACTTCGTCGAGCCAGCTGATCGACGCCGACCGGCGATAGAACGGGCAGATGGCCCGTTTCGAAGCTGTTGCTGTCTGCACGCCGGGCCTCGAGGCGATCTGCCGGGCCGAGGTCGAGGGCCTCGGCATCCGTGTCGCCAATGTCGGCCCTGGCCTCATCGAGTTCAAGGCCACCGCTCGCCAGCTGTACGCCTCGGTGGTCTGGCTCCGCACGGCATCTCGGGTGTTGGTCCGGATGGCAACCTTCCGAGCCACCGACTTCGAGCACCTTGTCGCGCGGGCCGAGGAGATCGATTGGGAGCAGTGGCTGGGCTCGGGCGTCGCAGCGGAGTTCCGGGTCACGGCCCACAAATCAAAGCTGATCCACACGGTCGCCATCGCCGAACGGCTC
>JAQCHM010000410.1 GCA_027730885.1 Actinomycetota bacterium
GGCGGTGTGGCCCACGGTCCACAGCCACGGGACTACGCCGAGCGGACCAATAAGAAGATGAAGCGCCTGGCGTTGCGATCCGCTCTGAGCGACCGCGCCGCGATGGGCCGGGTCATGGTCGTCTCCGACTGGGGGTTCGATCAGCCGAGCACCAGAGCCGGCCTCCAAGCACTCGCTGACCTCGGTGTCGAGGGCAAGGTGCTGGTCGTCCTCGGACGTGACAACACCCTGGCGTGGAAGAGCATGCGCAACCTCCCCCAGGTCCATCTGCTCTTCGGCGATCAGCTGAACACCTATGACGTGCTGGTGAACGACTACGTGGTCTTCGACCGGTCGCAGTTGCCCGGCTCTGCCGGCGGAGAGGACGGAGCATGAAGGATCCGCACGACATCATCATTCGTCCGATCGTGAGCGAGAAGACCTACAACCAGGTCGATCACCACAACGCGTACACGTTCGTCGTGGCACCCGGGTCATCGAAGCCCGAGATCAAGGCTGCCGTCGAAGCAATCTTCGCCGGTGTGAAGGTCGCTCAGGTGAACACGCTGAACCGTAAGGGCAAGCGTGTCCGTAACCGCAAGTCCGGCCACTGGAACAAGCGTCAAGACAGCAAGCGAGCCATCGTCACCCTTTCCGAGGGTGAGATCGAGCTCTTCGGCAGTTGAGGCCGGGACACGGGAGTAGAACCTGATGGCGATTCGCAAGCGTAAACCCACGAGCGCCGGTCGGCGGTTCCAGACAACCTCCGACTTCTCCGAGCTCACGACCAACCGGCCCGAGAAGAGCCTGCTGGCCAAACAGACGAGCACCGGTGGCCGCAACAACTACGGCCGCAAGACCTCTCGACACCGCGGCGGAGGCCACAAGCGCCGCTACCGCATCGTCGACTTCCGTCGTGACAAGGCGGGCATCCCGGCCCGGGTCGCGACCATCGAGTACGACCCCAATCGGAATTGCCGCATCGCCCTGGTCAACTACGCCGACGGCGAGAAGCGATACATCATTGCTCCCCGTGACCTCAAGGTCGGGGACACCGTCGAGTCGGGGCCTCGTGCCGACATCAGGCCAGGCAACGCCTTGCCGATGCGTTACATCCCGGTCGGTACCGTGATCCACAACGTCGAGATGAAGCCGGGCGCCGGAGCCAAGCTGGCCCGGTCCGCCGGCACGAGCGTGCAGTTGGTCGCCAAGGAGGGTGTCAGCGCCACGCTGCGTCTGCCCTCCACCGAGATGCGGCGGGTTCCCATCGACTGCATGGCGACCATCGGTGAGGTCGGCAACGCCGAACACGAACTCATCAAGATCGGTAAGGCCGGGCGGTCGCGCTGGAAGGGCAAGCGCCCCCAGACACGCGGTGTCGCAATGAACCCCGTCGACCACCCGCACGGCGGCGGCGAAGGCAAGACTTCGGGTGGTCGCCACCCGGTGTCTCCCTGGGGCAAGCCCGAAGGCCGTACCCGCAGTCCCAAGAAGTCCGATGACCAGATCATTCGCCGCCGGCGCAAGCGTGGCGGACGGAGGTAACGATGCCGCGCAGTCTGAAGAAGGGTCCGTTCGTCGACGACCATCTCTTGAAGAAGGTCGACGAACTGAACGACAAGAACGAGAAGCGTGTGATCAAGACGTGGTCACGGCGCAGCACCATCATTCCCGACATGGTCGGTCACACCATTGCGGTCCACGACGGCCGCAAGCATGTGCCGGTCTACATCACCGAAGCGATGGTCGGGCACAAGCTGGGCGAGTTCTCGCCCACCCGCACCTTCCGTTACCACGCCGGCCAAGAGAAGTCGAGTCGGCGATGACGGGAGCAAAGACCAACGAGCGTCCCGGGACACGGGCACAGGTGCGCTACCTGCGTGTCTCGCCGTTCAAGGCCCGGATCGTGCTCGACCTCATCCGAGGCAAGCACGTGGCCGAGGCCAGCCAGATCCTGGCTTTCAGCGAGCGTGGCGTCGCCCGCGAGATCTCCAAGGTGCTCCAGTCGGCCGTGGCCAACGCGGAGCACAACGACGAGATCGCCGCCGAGGAACTCTTCGTGTCGGCGTGCTACGCCGACGAGGGTCCAACGCTGAAGCGATTCCGACCGAGAGCGCGTGGCCGGGCCGGCAAGATCGCCAAGCGGACCTGTCACATCACCGTGATCGTCTCCCGACTCAGTGATGACGAACTCGACGCCCTCCGCAGCCGGGCTGCCAGCCGCGGTACCACCCGTGACGCTGCTGCGGCTCGTCGTGCCCGTGTGGCCCACAGCCGGGGCGATGTCGTTGCCGAGGAAGCCGCCGAAGCGCCGGTCGACGAGATCGTTGAGGACGTCACCGACGAGGCAGTGGTGGAAGAAGCGGTGGTCGAAGAAGCCGCCAACGACGAAGCCAGCGACGACGACACCAGCGAAGAACCCGAGGGAGACGCCTGATGGGCCAGAAGATCAACCCCTACGGCTTCCGTCTCGGTGTCACCACCGACTGGAAGTCCCGCTGGATCGCCGATCGTGAGGAGTACCGGACCAACCTGCATCAGGATCACCAGATCCGCAAGTTCCTCATGACCCAGCTGCCGAACGCGGCGATTTCCCGCATCGAGGTCGAACGCACGTCGGATCGCCTGCAGGTCGACGTGCACACTGCTCGACCGGGCATCGTCATCGGTCGGAAGGGTTCCGAAGCCGACCGTCTACGTCAGGGACTGTCGAAGATCACGGGCAATCCGCGGATCAAGCTCAACATCATCGAGATCAAGCAGCCCGAACTCGACGCCGCCCTGATCGCCCAAGGCGTTGCCGATCAGCTCGCCGGCCGCATGGCCTTCCGCCGGGCCATGAAGCGGGCCATGCAGAACGCCATGAAGGCGGGAGCCAAGGGCATCCGCATCCAGTCGTCGGGCCGCCTCGGCGGCGCCGAGATGAGCCGTACCGAGTGGTACCGAGAAGGTCGTGTGCCGCTGCACACGTTGCGGGCCGACATCGACTACGGCCTCCGCGAGGCCCACACGGCCGCCGGGCGCATCGGCGTGAAGGTGTGGCTCTACAAAGGTGACGTTCTGCCGTACAAGGCCACCGTCAGCAAGGCCGCCAAGGAAGCTGCGATGGCCGTCGGTGAGACCGCCGGCGCCGGCGACACGCCGCGCAGGGTCGTCTCCTCCGCACGTCGCCGGGCCCAGCGGCCGGCCGACGAGCTCGAGCTGGCCGAAGAGCCCACACCATTGGTGAAAGAAGCCGACCCGGAGTTCGAGCGATTGCTCGCCGAGGAGGAGGCCATCGAGGCCAGCCTCCGCTCCAAGTCGTCAGACGACAAGTTC
>JAQCHM010000411.1 GCA_027730885.1 Actinomycetota bacterium
GCCTCAACCGGTGGATGGCAGCCGATCAGAACATGTGTTCGCCTTCCCTATCCGCGCGGCCCCTTAGCTTCATTTGTTTGGGTGTCGTGCGCCGTCGGGTCCTCTCGTACGCCTCGCCCAACGTGGCACCAGAACACATTGTTGCATCGGGGGTCGCTCCTGGAGAGGCGGCGACCTCCAGGGGGCTCGTATCGGTTTGGCCGACAGAGGCTCGAACACTAGGTTGCAACATTGCGCACGCTTTCGTCTCGCGGGCACAGCCCCAGGGAGTACAGCCATGAAGTTCGGAATCATGTTCGCCAGCACCGGAGCCTTCGCCAGTGCCGAAGGTGCGACCGCCATCGCCACCCTCGCCGACGCCACCAACATCGAATCCATCTGGTCGGTCGAGCACGTCGTCATCCCAGACGGCTACCAATCGCAGTACCCCTATAGCGAGAGCGGCAAGATTCCAGGAGCCGATGACGCCAACATCCCCGACCCCCTGATCTGGCTGGCTTACTGCGCCGCCATCACCAAGCACGTGCGCCTGGCCACTGGCATTCTCATCGTGCCCCAGCGGAACCCGGTGGTGTTGGCCAAGGAGTGTGCCAGTCTCGACAAGCTGTCGAACGGCCGGTTCGATCTCGGTATCGGCGTCGGTTGGCTCGAGGAGGAGTTCACCGCCCTCGGTCTTCCGTTCGATGACCGTGGCCCGCGGACCGATGATTACGTGGCCGCCATGCGGGCGCTGTGGACGCAGGACAAGGCGAGCTACAACGGAGAATTCGCCAAGTTCGAGGGCGCAATCCAGCGTCCCCAACCCGTCCAGGACGGCGGTGTGCCCATCGTGGTCGGTGGCCACTCGAAGGCGGCCGCCCGCCGAGCCGGCCGGCTCGGAGATGGGTTCTTCCCGATCAGCGCCACCGAGGACGAGCTGGTCGGCCTCCTGGATCTGATGAAGTCCACGGCGGCCGAGCATGGTCGTGACGGCGACAGGATCACGGTGACCGTCGGCAGCTGGAGCCCTCGACGCGACAGTATCGACAAGGTCAAAGAACTCGAACAGCTCGGCATCGACCGTCTGATCGTTGCTCCGCCTACCGGCAATCTCGAGAAGCTCCCTGAGGCCATCGAACAGTTGGCTGAGAAGATCGCCCCGGTCGCCACTCGCTGAATTCCTCCGGTCGGGGGCAGGATCGAAACGGCCGTGCACGCGAGAGTTTCCGGCACTCCGGGGACCCGCGCCCTGTATTCTCCACTCCATGGAGTGACGGATCACCGCCGCGGCGTCCGTCCTTGCCGACGAGGAGCAGACCATGAGCGAAGACGACCCTGCGACCTCGACGACAGTGACATCGCCCGGCCCGCCTGGCCAGGAGCGTCCACTGCTCATCGGCGCCACTGCCGCGGACCCGCGCAATGTCGTGGTGATCTGGAACGCCATGCGCCGCTGGCTCACCGAGCACGGCATGCCCGTCGAGTACGCCTTGTTCTCCACCTACGACGCGATGGGCCGAGCGCTGCTCGACGGGATGATCGATGTCGCGTGGAACGCGCCGATGGCCCACGCGCAAAGCCTCATGACAAGCGGTGGGGCGTGCCGGACCCTGGCGATGCGCGACACCGACCAGGACGTCGCTGCAGTCATCATCGCCCTCACCAGCTCAGGCATCACCAGCGTCGAGGACCTGCGAGGTCGGACCCTCGCCGTCGGTGTGGCGAACTCCACCGAGCTGCGACTCATCCCCGCCCACCAGCTGCGCGCCCAAGGCTTCGACCTGGAGACCGACTGCACCCACGCCGAGATCGAGCCACGGCCCGCCGCCAACGGGATCCGATGGGTCGACGGCTTCCTCATCTTCGAAGCGATCAGAGATGGGCGGGCCGACGCCGGTGTGATCTTCGAGCCCATGCTGGACCACTTGGTCCGCAAACGCGGCCTCGACTCCGACGACATCACGGTTGTGTGGCGCAGCGAGCCCTTCTGCCATTGCGCCTTTACTGCACGCCCCGACCTGCCCGCAGCCGTGTCGACTCGCTTCGTCGAATTGCTCACCGCCATGGACCCCGACGACCCCTCGATCGCGGAGATGATGCGCTTGGAGCACCTCACCCGCTGGCTGCCCGCCACCGATGACGGGTGGAGCGGCGTGATCGACGCCATCAGAGCCGCCAACCTCGAAGGAGCCACGTTCGTCTGACATCACGACTCCGAAGGACGAGACGGGGATCTATTCGCGGGCAGAGTCGGCGAGTACTTCCCAGCTCGCTTTCACCATGACGGCAAGCGACTGGGGAGTGGCTCGGACGATGCCAAGCTCGATGCTGTCTTCAGCAACTGCAGCTCCTTCGGCTCGCCACGAAGGCGAAGCGGTGGCGTCAACTCGGACAATATTCATGGCAGAAGCCTCGGAGAAGCTCTCGACCCGAACACCGGCCTTCGAGACCAGGACGGACTCATTGGTGATGCTTTCCCAGATCTCGCTGGAAAGAGCGTCAGGGATGAGGTAACCACCACCGGTGCCGGTGGAGATTGACTGTGCTCGACCTTCGTAGAATTCACCAAGGTTGCGCTGGCCTACACCAACAGAAGCCTGGAGGAACGAGCCGAACTCGTGCTCGGAACGCTTCTCAGCGCTGGGCATGGCGAAGCTCGAAGACGCAGCATCGGCGGAACGCTTCTCACTGGCTGCCATGGCTTCCAGGTTGGTGCGTCGCTCTTCAAGAGCACCGATCTGGATCTTGATCTCGTCGATCTTGATGGGGTTGGGGTTGGATGACTGGTGTTCGGCGTCCAGGTCGGCTTTGAGATCACGCTTAGCGAGATCGAGAGCCTTGAATGTCTGTTCATGATTCATCGGGGGTTCTCCAGTCGGAGAGTAGGAATGGGGATGCTGTTCGACCGCTCGGCGCAACGAGTCACGGACTCGGCTCCGGTGAGTCATCAGGACCAAGGGCACTGCACGGCAGGCTTGGTCGGCAGCCCGTGAGGACTGCCCTGGGTTCGCACCGGTGATGCACGGCATCGGGTGCGGGTCGAGTTCGCTGGCCGAAGACCCCAATGGGAAAGGTCTTGGCCAGCAGTTCCTTCACCCAGTGGGACCAGCACAGCGGGTTAGGAATGCAAAGAAACCCACCAGGGAGCTTCCGTGTCGGAAGGCCAGGTGGGCGAGCGGGGGCTCACGGTGCTGGTCGTCCGTGCGAAGTATGAAGGTGGCGTCTTAGCGGGGGGTAGCTACTGCCTGTGAGGTGAGCCCTCTGTAGTGGTCCAGTCGTTGTGTGACTCTTGATGCCTGGTATCCGGGCAGGAAG
>JAQCHM010000412.1 GCA_027730885.1 Actinomycetota bacterium
TGAGGGCGCGAACAGCCCACCGGTGCGGGTCTTCCCCATCGCCTACGGCACGGGCGCCGACTTCGCCGTGCTTCGCGCCATCGCCGAGGCTTCGTCGTCGGCGGTCTACGACGCCAGCGACCCGAGGTCGATCAACAAGGTGTTCGCCCAGGTGATCTCGAACTTCTGATGAAGCTCAAGGACCGTCTCCTCACTCGGCCGGTCGCCGAGGCCATGATGAGCCCAGCCGCCATCCTGTTGGCCGGCATCGGTGCGGCCGCCGGCATCGTCAGCGGTGGCGGTGCCGCAGCGGCCGTGGCGGCAGCGGCTGTTGCCTGGGTGGCCCGGGTGGGGATCGCCGTCCCGCGCGGTCCGGTTCGAGAACGCATCGATCGCAGGGCAGTGTCCGGGCCCTGGCAACAGTTCGTCGACGACGCGGTGGCCGCGGAGGCCAGGTTCGAACAGGCGGTCGAGCGGACCAAGCCGGGACCGATCCGTGAGCGCATGGCCGGTTTCGGATCTCGCATCGACGAGTTCGTACGTCACAGCTACGACGTCGCCCGCAGCGGCCAGGCCTTGACCGAAGCCCGCGGAGGCATCGACATCGACCGGATCACCGCCGACTTGCACCGGGTGACCGCCGGGCGTGACGTGGCCGAGTTGCCGGAAGGGTCGATGCGCTCGGCCGCCAACGCGCTCCTCGCCCAGCTGCAGTCGGCCCAGCGCCTCGACGACACGATCGCCGGCACCTACGATCGGCTGCTCCTGCTCGACGCCCGGCTCGACGAGATCGTCACCCGATCGATCGAGCTATCGGTCACGGGGAACGACGCCGGTTCGCTGGTGTCGGTCGAACGAGACCTCATCGACGTTGTCGACGAAATGGAAGCCCTTCGTCAGGCCGTCGCCGAGACGGCTTAACCTCGACAAGTGAGCTTCCGGTCGCTGCCCCGTCTCGTCGCTGACGATCCCGCGCTGATGCGGGTCATCGGGCGTGCGACGACGGTGCTGGCCGCGCCCGAGCCGGCCCAGGCCATCGCCATCGCCGCGTTGGCCGAGCGGTCGGGTCGTCGGCCGACGTTGGTCGCAGTGCCCACCACGTCCGAGGCCGAACGCCTCGTTGCCGACCTGTCGGTGTTTCTCGGTGCGGACGAGGTGCTGAGTTTCCCGGCATGGGAGACACTGCCGTTCGAACGGGTCAGCCCGTCGATCGAGGCGATGGGCCATCGCATGCAGGCGATCTGGCACCTGCAGGAACCCGAGCGCTGCCCCTTGGTGGTGGTGGCCCCGATTCGGGCTCTGATCCAGCGGCTCGGACCCGAGGTCGAGCTGGTCGATCCGATCCTCATCGGCCGTGGTGATCAGCTCGATGTGGATGACCTGGTCGCCCACCTGGTCGGGTTCGGGTATCGGCGCGAACCCCAGGTCGAACACCGTGGCGAGATCGCCGTGCGCGGCTCGATCGTCGACGTCTATCCGGCCACCGCCGACGGTCCGATCCGCATCGATCTGTGGGGTGACGAGGTCGACCGGCTGACTCACTTCACCGTGGCCGACCAACGGTCGACCATCGATCTGTCGGAGGTCGAGATCTTCCCCTGCCGGGAGCTCCTCATCACCGACGACGTGCGGACTCGGGCAGCCGAGCTGGTGTCGAGGGAGCCGTGGGGTCGTGAGCAGTGGGAGCGCCTGGCTGACGGCCTGCTGTTCGACGGGATGGAGTCGTGGCTGCCGTGGCTGACCGACGAGTCCAGGGTCCTGCCCGATTTGCTACGGGCCGACGCCCAAGTGGTGCTCGTCGAACCGCGACGAATGCGGGACCGCGCGGCCGACCTGTTGGCCGAAGAGGCCGACCTCGCCATCAGCCTGGCCCGCACGTGGGGCGCGTTGGCCGAGGGCCAGAACGGTGACGCCGACGGCCAGCCCCTGCCTCGACTCCATCAGCCCTTCGACCGCCTGCTCGCCCGCAACACCGCGCCGGTGGTCACCATCACCGCCATTCCCGAGAGCCCCGACGTCGCGGTCCTCGCCGCCTCGGGTTGGGAAGCGCCGGGCGAACCGTTGGCCGCCCACCTGCAGCAAGTGATGAACGCCGGTGGCCGCCTGATCGTTGCGGCGGCCGGCGTCGGTTCCGCCGATCGCACCGGGGACCTGCTGGCCGGCTGGGGTCTGCATCCGGCCCGCCACGGCGACGCCGTCCCACCGACCTTCACCCCGGGCGGGCATCTGGTGGTTGCCGGCCTCGAGCGCGGGTTCTCGCTTCCGTCGGTCGGCCTCCACATCGTCACCGAAGGCGAGCTGACCGGCCGACGCCGAGCCCATCGACGGGCCCGGCCTCGCAAACGCCAGACCGAAGGCTTCTTCGACGACCTGTCGCCCGGGTCCTACGTTGTGCACCACCAGCACGGTATCGGACGCTTCGTCGGCATGGTCAAGCGGGCCGTCGGCGGCCACGAGCGTGACTACCTGCTGATCGACTATCGAGGTGACGACAAGCTCTATGTCCCGTCCGATCAGATCGACCTCATCCGTCACTACACCGGCGGCGATTCGCCGACGTTGCACCGACTGGGCGGGTCCGACTTCGCCAAGGCCAAGGCCAAGGTGCGCTCGGAGGTGGCCGAGATCGCACAGGAGCTGGTGGTCCTCTACCAGCAGCGCCTGTCGACCCAAGGGATCATGGCGCAACCCGACACGCCGTGGCAGGACGAGCTGGCGGCCTCATTCCCCTTCGAGTTGACGCCCGACCAGACGGCGGCCATCGCGGCCGCGAAGGAGGACATGGAGCAACCGGCGCCGATGGATCGACTGGTGGTCGGCGATGTCGGATTCGGCAAGACCGAGGTTGCGGTGCAGGTCGCGTTCAAGGCGGTCCAGAGCGGTCGCCAGGTGGCGGTGTTGGTGCCCACCACGCTGCTGGCTCAGCAACACTACGCAACCTTCAGCGACCGGTACGCCCCCTACCCCGTGCGGGTGGAGGTGCTGAGCCGATTCCTCACGACCGCGCAGGCAAGGGACGTGGTGGCGGCAACGGCGGCGGGTCAGGTCGACGTTCTCATCGGGACCCACCGGCTGTTGAGTGAGGACGTCAAGTTCGCCAACCTCGGCCTCCTCGTCGTCGACGAGGAGCAGCGGTTCGGCGTCAGTCACAAGGAGTCCATCAAACAGTTCAAGACCGACATCGACGTGTTGACCCTGACCGCGACACCCATTCCCCGCACCCTCGAGATGAGCCTCACCGGCATCCGCGATCTGTCGGTACTCAACACCCCGCCGGCCGATCGCCAACCCATTCTCACCTATGTCGGCGAGTA
>JAQCHM010000413.1 GCA_027730885.1 Actinomycetota bacterium
TCGACACCGGGCGGAATGACAACCCCCGGCAGCGCGGTCCCGGCGCAGCGCTGAGCTTCGGCCAGGGCGTAGTCACCGGCCGATACCACCACCGAGGCACCGCGGAGCACGCGGGCCATGATGGACCGCACCACGGGTAGGCGGGCAGGAATGGTCACCTCGGCCCCGTGGAGGATGACGCCGTAGGGAACACCGAGGAACAAGCCGACGAGACCCAACGGGAGTGCCGGATCCAGCAGCACTAGTTGGGCGTCGTCGGCGGCCGCGAGACGACGGATCCTGCCAACCAGCCATGGGTAGGGCACGAGCCACGGCTCTCGAGCCCGGCGAACGGTGAAGGGCTGGTCGAGGTCGAAGGGGCCCGCTGCGCGGTGCGGGGTGCAGTACACGCTGGTCGTCGACGGTTCGAGACGTCGCCACAGTTCCCAGAGGTAGTTCTGGATGCCACCGACCTTCGGGGGGAAGTCGTTGGTCACGAGCAGATGGCGGCGCACGGCTCAGGCGATCGGCTCGGCCGGCTCGGCCGTCGAGGTCGGGGAGCCGTTGGCGCGCCGGCGAAGGCGTTGGGCGGCCCAGTGGGCGTGCTCCCGCAGCAGGCCCGATCGATGCTGGAGGTAGGGCCGAAGCAGTGCATGGGTCTCGGGAGCCTCGGGGTCGGCGATGTTCCCCAGGACCACGAGTGCCGTCCGGCGCAGGACATCGGGGTCCCGGTCCGCGATGTACCACCGCCCCAGGTGTGCGAGGAGCGTGGCATCGTCGGCGGTGAGCAGGAACTCGAGCGGAACGGTACGCAGGGGTGGCGCTGACTCGATGGGCGCGAGCGACACCGACGACGCCACTGGGGCATCGCGGTTGGGCGGGCACACCTCCTGGCAATCATCGCAGCCGTAGATTCGGTCGTGCACCGCCTCCCGGAACTCAACGGGGATGGGGCCGGGCCCCTGGACCAACCAGGCGAGGCATCGCCGGGCATCGACCACGCCGGGCGCAACGATGGCCCCGGTCGGGCAGCCGTCGAGACAACGCCGACAGGTGTGGCAACCGTCAGCCGACGGCGTCGGGTTGACCACGAGAGGTGCCGTCGTGAGCACCCCGCCGAGCACGAACCAGCTCCCTCGCCCCTCCAACAGGAGGTTGGCGTTCTTGCCGTACCAGCCCAGACCGGCGAGGTGGGCCACATTGCGGTCGACGAGGTGGTTGTCGTCGGCGTGGACTTCGGCCGCGTGTCCAGCCGCCCGTAACACGTCGGCCATGGCCTCCAAGCCTTCCCGAAGCCGGCCGTAGTAGTCGTTCCACGCGTACCGGGCCACCCGGGCAACCGCGCCGGACGACGCCACCGAACCGCACTCCGCAACGTCACCGTCGAGGTCGCTCCGGTAACCCAAGGCGGCGGCAACGATGCTCTTTGCCCCCGGCATCGACCGCTGGGGATCGGTCGAACGGTCCGGGTTGCGGTAGGTGAACTGCATCACGTCGGCCAAACCGGCGCGCTTGCGGAGGTGCAACGCATCCCGCGCCGGCTGAAGGATGTCGGCAGGGGCCACGCCCACGGCGGCCAGACCGGCGGATCGGCCGACATCCAGCACGGCGTCGGTCAGGCCGGCAGCGAGGATCATGGTCGGACACTATCCCCCGTCAGCGTGTCGCGACTTGATGTCGCAGCTCGGGCACCAGACCCGCCGTTTGCAGCCGTCGCAGCGCAGCGAACTCGGCAACGTCGATGACGACGGCCTCGCTCGGTTGGCGACCGATGAGAAAGGTCACCACACAATCCGAACACGTGTCGGTGTCCTGGCGGACGCACGCATCGCAGTCGATGGACACCGGACCGGTGGGAGCCGAACGGGCATGCAGAAAGTGGTTCATGCCGGGAAACCTAGTGATGGCCTGTGACAGCCAACCCGAACCCGACCGTCAGGAGTAGATCGTTCCCGCCGATCGTTCTCGTATCCAAAACCTGCTGCGAGACTGTCGGTCTACCTGCCGTCTACCTGCCGTCTACCTGCCCGCTCCCCTGCCCGCTCCCTTCACCTTCCCTTCCACGCATCGGCCCTTTCACCCACCGGAGGATTCTCCTACCATGACTGCCCCCATGAACAGCGATCAACTCGAGAAGATCCGCAACGGCAACGGCTTCATCGCCGCGCTGGACCAGAGCGGGGGGAGCACGCCCAAGGCGCTCCGCCTCTACGGCATCGAGGAGAGCGAGTACTCGGGAGACGAGGCCATGTACGACCTCATCCACGAGATGCGGTCGCGAATCATCACCAGCCCCGCATTCAACGGTGACCGGGTCGTGGGAGCCATCCTCTTCGAGATGACCATGGACGGCCAGATCGAGGGCGTCGACACAGCGGATTACCTGTGGAACCAGAAGGGCGTTGTGCCCTTCCTGAAGGTCGACAAGGGCCTGGCCGACGACGCCGACGGCGCCCAGATCATGAAGCCCATGCCCGATCTCGATGCCCTCCTGGCCCGGGCCAACGCCAAGAACATCTTCGGCACCAAGATGCGTTCGGTCATCAAGGAAGCCAACGCCACCGGGGTGCAGGCCGTGGTCGATCAGCAGTTCGAGGTCGGCAAACAGATCCTGGCCGCCGGCCTCATGCCGATCATCGAACCCGAGATCGACATCCACAGCCCCGACAAGGCCCAGGCCGAAGCCTTGCTGAAGGCCGCGATCCTCGCGGCCGCCGGCCAGCTGGGCGACCAGCAGGTCATGCTCAAGCTCACCCTGCCCGAGCAGGACAACTTCTACGCCGAACTGGTCGACCATCCGAACATCCTCAAGGTCGTCGCCCTCTCGGGCGGCTACAGCCGGGAAGAGTCCAACGCCCGCCTCAGCCGCAACCGGGGCGTCATCGCCAGCTTCTCCCGAGCGCTGACCGAAGGCCTGTCGGCCAAGCAGACCGACGAAGAGTTCGACGCCACGCTCGACGCCACCATCGGCAGCATCGCTGCCGCCTCGGTCGCCGGTTAGACCCCTCAAACCCCGATCGGGAGTGCGCGGCGGCCGTTTTCGGCATCCTCCCACTCCCGTTCGGGTTGAGAGGCGAGCGAACGATACGGTGCAAGGCGTGAAAGCACTCGAGTTCCGACGCAACGAGGCTCGTTACGTGGCCGCCGCGGTCTCGTCCCGGCTGCTCCCCGGCAGCGGGGCCAAGACCGGCCCCCTGACCCTGGTCGAGACCGACCCGGTGCCGTTGCCCGGACCAGGTTGGCAGCGGGTACGAACACGGCTCGCCGGCATCTGCGGCAGCGACCTCGCCACCGTCGAGGGCCAGTCGGCCC
>JAQCHM010000414.1 GCA_027730885.1 Actinomycetota bacterium
GCCGCACCGCTCCCTCGACCAACGACCCCCACGAGACAGCAACCCGCCGCTGCGCCTCATGTCAGACTCTGCACCACTCCGAGTCGTCAGATCAACCCGCTGCGACAGCCTCATCAGCGAATACCGAAACGCCGCCTGACCAGCCACGACAGAGTTTCGGGCACCCACAGGCTCCAAGCACGTTTCGAAGTCTTATCCGTTCCCTGATCCAGACGAAGGACCGTGGATGGTCGAGATTCGACTCGGCGTCCTCGATGGGCGAGTCGAATGCGTGGGCATGTCTATCCACCCTGGCGCCGAAGGAATCCGGGAGCCTCTCGGCACGGCAGCGCTCCGACGACTTCGACTGGGATCATTCATTGACCGGGCACGAAACGACTCGGTGATGGAATTCGTCCACCTGCTCGGTCCGAAACCCGATGGCAAGCCTCGCTTCGGTTACGGGCTCGGTGAGCTGAAACAGATCGGTGTCGGCCCTCTTGCTCGTGACACACGACGTGGGCCAGGCCGGCCAGCACTATCGCCGGCACTCCTCGACGAGGTCGCTCGGATCTACCTCGACCACCAAAGCAATCGCACGCCGACCATGGCGGTCAGCAAGAAGATGAAAGTCAGTAGGTCAACCGCAGCAAGATATGTGGCCAGGGCACGAGCAGAGGGCCTCATCGGTCGCACGAGCCGAGGGCGCATCAGCGGGCCCGCAACCTCAGGCGACGCAGGGCCTGAGCGACCCCTGGAGAGCGACTCTAAAGCAAGGCACCGTCGCTGACACGTAGGCAGCGAGAAGCTGCCGATCGTCGGGGAGGAAGTTATGTCTGACACAGTCGAGCTTGGTCAACGAACTTCACGAGATCCATCGTGTCGTACCGCTCGGTCACCCTGACCGGGTATGTGTCTCCAACCTGCCCAACTGAACCAAAATTGCCTGCCCTCAACTCGTCTGATTCACCCTCGGCCTGCCAGAGCTTGGCCATCTTGGGCAAACAGCCGATCTCGAGAGTGGAATGAGAGTGGAAATGGAGCTGCAAGAACGAGAAATCCCTGGCCCCAGCAGTGCTGTGACCAGGGATTATGTGGTGGCGGGGGCAGGATTTGAACCTGCGACCTTCGGGTTATGAGCCCGACGAGCTACCTGGCTGCTCCACCCCGCGGTGAAGTGAATTTCCAACGATACCGGGGCTCCACCCCTTCGCCAACCCTCGGTCCAAGCCCCACTCATCAGCGACCTCAACCGCCACGGCGGCCAGTGCCTGAATGACGGGGCGGTCCTTGCTCGATGTCCGGTAAGCGAACGTGAGATGCCGACAAATGGGTCGCTCCAACTCGAGCACTCGCACCCCTGCCGGCAGCCCGGCCAGGCCCAACGAAGGCAGGACCGCCACCCCTGCCCCCGAGGCCACCAATGCCAACGTCGACGGGAAATCGTCGAGTTGGTGTACGAAATCGGGCTCGAAACCAGCCTCCCGACACGCTTGCAAAGCCCACCGCCCACACGACGACCGGCCGGCGTCGCCGATCATCGGCTCACCCACCAGTTGACCCAGACCGACCTTCGGGCCAGTGAGCCGATGATCTTCGGGCCCCACGATTCGGAACCAGTCGTTGCACACCAACTCCCGCTCCAGGCCCTCGTAGTTCGACATCCCGCCGGGGTACTCGACCACGAAGCCGGCATCGATCTGACCCGAACGTAGCCAGTCGAGCTCCCCCACCGACTCGTACTCACGAGTCCGCACGATCAACCTCGGGAACCGCGTCCGCAGGTGACGGAGCCACGATGGCAGCATCGACATGGCCACTGACTCCATCACCCCGACGATCACTTCTCCGGCGACGTCGGTCGACAATCGTTGGATGGCCGCCGACGCCTCCTCGACCTGGGCCAGCACGAGGCGTGCGTGCACGACCAGCTCCCGTCCGGCGTCGGTCAGGCGCACGTTCCGACCGCCCGCTCGAGCACCGGCACCCCGACCGCCCGCTCCAACCCCCCCCCCCAGCTGTTGGGACACCGCGCTGGCGGTATGCCCGAGGTTGGAGGCAGCCGAGGCGATCGTGCCGGCCGTCGCGACCTCTTGCAGCATCCGGAGTTGCTGAATCGTAAGGTCCATGGACGAAGGCTACGGGCCTCGGCTGTGGCAGCATGCGGCCATGGCCGAACCCAAACCTGCCACCAAGATCATCGTCGCTACCCCCGACCCGCCACCGACCGGCATTCCCAACCCCATCCATGCCGAAGACGGCGCGGCCGGCGCCGGCTACCAGGGTGCGTTGGTCGCCGGCGTTCGCACCTACGGGTGGGCGGTCGAGGCCACGCTCGAAGCCTTCGGTCTCGAATGGCTCGACAGCGGCTGGGCCGACATCACCCTCCGCCGCCCGCTGTTCGAAGGCGAAACCGTCACGGTGACAGTCAGGCCCGTCAAACCAGCCGACCAGTCGACCGGGGAACCAACGGCGAGCGTCGCGGCCGCGGTGGGAGACCGCATCGTGCTCGACGGAACCGTCGGCCTCGGCCCCGCTGACTGGCTCGACGAGCTCGATCCGCCACCACCGGGACCAGCCGAGGATCCGCCCCCAAGCCGGCCGACGTACACCATCGACGACGTGCCGCTCGACCAACCGCTCCGATCGCTCGGCGCCTTCCTCACCCCAGCGGCCGCCCGCACGTTGGCCACAGACGACCTCGGCCAGACCGAGTCCAACGTCCCGCCGGATCGCATCCACCCCTGGTTCCTGGCCGCCCGGATGTCGCCGCTCACCCGCCACAACTTCACCTACGGACCCACCATCCACTTCCGAACCCAGATCCAACATCGGGGCGTCGCGTCGGTGAACCAACCCATCGTGATCGGCGCCAAGATCGTCGATGCCTACGACCGCAAGGGCCACTGGTATCAGGTCCTCGACGGCACGGTCGCCGGCTGGGCAACCGGCGGCCCGACGGAACTGGCCCACCTCCGTCACCACACCATCTTCCGCCCTCGACCGGCCCAACCATAGCCACTCGCCGAAATCATTAGTAGTACTTATGCACCAACCGCGTAAATCATCGCTTTTCCTGATGACTTATGGTGCCGATACTGAAGACATGTTCAGCATCCACTGCCCGGTGTGCGACCAGAACCACCTCGTCACCACCAAGTCTGAGGGGGACCCGTTTGGTGGTCCAGTCGCTACGCGGCTTGGGGTTGGTGGGTGTAGGCCCACTGTAGGGCGAACTCGGTTGGGGTGAGGTCGCCGTGGGCG
>JAQCHM010000415.1 GCA_027730885.1 Actinomycetota bacterium
CTGGATGCGATAATGAGGACCACATAATGAAAACTCTCCTGAACCATCAGATCGAAGACGCCCAGTTCCTCGCCTCGAAGCGCTTCGCCGGCAACTTCTCCGGCATGGGCAGTGGCAAGACGCTGACCGCCCTTGAGGCCTTCCGGCTGGCACGCAAGTTGGTGACCGATCAGGTCATCATCGTCGGCCCGCCGATCAGCCTGCGGATGTGGGCCTCGGAGTTCGAGGCCTTCTTCCCCGGCGACAAGGCGCAGCTCGTCAAGACCGGCAAGACCAAGCTCGACGGCTCCGCCTCGGCTCTGGTCATGTCTTACGAGATCGCGACCAAGCGTGCCGCCGAGCTGTCTCAGCTCAAGGCCCGCGCCCTGATCTGCGACGAGAGCCACGCCCTCAAGTCGACGGGGAGCAAGCGGACCAAGGCCATCCTCGGAAACGGCGGGCTCTCTCAGAGCGTCGATCACGCTTGGATGCTGACCGGCACCCCCGCCACCCGCTACTCCGACGACCTCTACCCCTTCCTGATCAACGCCGACATGCAGGGGCTGAAGCGCCGCTGCGGCGGCGTCGATAAGAAGCGCTTCGAGCAGGTCTTCTGCGTCACGCAGATGAAGCGGCTCCCGCATATACGCTTCCCCATCCGTCAGGTCGTAGGCAGTCGGAACACCGACCAGCTCAACAGCTGGATCTACGCGGACGGCCTCGCCATCCGCCGTGAGCTGAAGGATGTCTGGGACGCCATGCCCGCCATCACGCGGCAGGCCTACGCCATCACCCCGAAGATGTCCGCCGATGTGCGCGCCCTGATGAAGGCGGTCGAGGAGAAGAGCCCCGAGGAGATCTCCCTGATGGAGAAGAGTTCCGACCCCGCCCTCGCGACGATCATGCGGGAGATCGGCATGTCGAAGGTCGACGCGGCCGTCGACTATATAGTGTCGCTCGTCGAGGACCGCGCCATCGAGGGCGGTGTTCTGGTCGGCGCTTGGCACACCGACGTCATCGACGCCATCAGGGGCGGGCTCAGCGCTCACAACATCGCCGCCAACGTCATCGACGGCAGGAGTTCCACCAGCTCTCGCGCCGACGGGCAGCGCTGCTTCAACGACCGCACCGTCTCCGTCCTGATCGGGCAGATCGCCGCGATGGGCGTCAGTCTCAATCTTCAGGAGGGTGGCTCCACCATCGTCACGGTCGAAGAGAACTGGTCCCCCGCCGTCATGGATCAGTTCTACGCCCGCCTCCACCGGATGGGTCAGAAGGACCACGTCAACGTCATTAACCTGCGGACAGATCTTAAAATTGAGAAGGCGCTCGTCCGCATCGCCGCCCGCAAGACGCGGGATCATAATTCTATCAACCAGCAGGAGGATTAGACATGAACCACTCCCTCAACATTTCCTTGATCAGTGACGACGCCATCATGATCAATGGGTACTTCGTCGGCGACCCCGACGCCCGTACGAAGAACAATCCGCGCCGCCGGCTCTACGATTTCAAGTGCCGCGACAGGAGCGTCGCCCCGGGCGACATGGGGATCGTCGGTTTCAACCAGACGCACGACTACAAGCCGAAGCCGAAGCCGAGGCCGAAGCCGAGGCCGAAGCCGAAGGCTAAGCGCAGCCGGAAGGTGGCGTCGTGAATAAGGACAGACGCGAGCGGACCAGCAAGCTGGTCGAGGACCTTGAGGATCTCAAGACGCTGGTGCTGCGGGGCCGCTCCCTTATCGAAGCTGCCGGGGGGCAGTTCGATCACTACGATCGCGACAAGTACGGGAACGCCTCGGAGATCGGCGGCTGCATCCGCAAGCAGTGGTACGATCGCAACGTCGATACGGACGTCGAGCAGGACTGGGGCTTCGCCCGTCGTGGATCTCACGGTGAGAAGTATGTCGTCGAGAGCCTGCTGGCGGCGAACGTCCCGCTGCTGCATACGCTCAACGATCAGCTCAGCCTGCAGGACGACACCTCCTCCCTGTCGGCGACGCCCGACGGTGTCATGCTCTACGACGAGGACGACCCCGTCGCCGTCGAGATCAAGACCATCGACCCGCGGGTCAACCCCGCCACCCTGCCGCGGGGGGATCACGTCACCCAGCTGCAGGTCGGCATCGACCTGATCCGCAGCATGACGAAGTACAGCGGCATGCGGCGGGGCATCATCCTCTATATGGATGCCTCGAACTTCAACGTGCTGCACCAGTTCAACGTGCTCTACGACGCGAAGATCGCCCGGCGCATGTCGCGCCGAGCAAAGACGATGCTGCGTAGCCGCACGCCGGACGCGCTGGACCGCGAGGGCAAGTCGACGGGTGCATGCCGCTACTGCTCCCATAAGGAACGCTGTGGCGTCATCGCAGCGGGCCCGATTAATCAGAAGGTCACGCGGTCGAACAGGGGGTCGGGGCTGCATGCCTCCGTCTCTCTGTATGTCTCGGCGAAGGGGGACGCCGACGCCGCCAAGAGTACGATGGACGCCTGCAAAGCCGACATCATGAGCGAGATGGAGAAGCGCAACGTGAAGCGCTTGCCAGTCGGGGAGCACGTCGTATCCTTGAAGCCGGTGGCGGGGCGCACCGGTTACGACACCAAGAAGGCGATCGCCGATGGTGTCAACCTCGAGCCCTACAAGACGACCGGCGCATCGAGCGTCCGGCTGGAAGTCGGCAGCAATACCGCTGCCTGATGTAAACGAAGAGGAAGACAACAATGTCTAACGCACTGACCAAGTCCGCACCGAAGGGTGCAATCGCTACTCTCTCCCCCGAAGCCTTCGGCGAGATGGAAGAGAGCCTCCACGACGTCGGCTCTGGTGGGGGTACTGGCATATTGTACGCCAACTTTTCCGGCAAGCTCGGGAAGTATTTTGTCGGTCGGGAGAGAGCAGAAATCGACGCGGAAGAGGTTTTCTTCGCGGACCCGGCGACGATGCTGAAGGGGTGGCACTGCTGGAAGGGTTCCAAGCCTATC
The DNA here is from genome assembly GCA_027730885.1 of Actinomycetota bacterium. Classification (GTDB taxonomy): domain Bacteria; phylum Actinomycetota; class Acidimicrobiia; order Acidimicrobiales; family SZUA-35; genus JAHECQ01. Next base: position 2,964 of record JAQCHM010000415.1, read on the forward strand.
GCCAAGGTCTCTTGGTTCATGGTCAACCCGCGGGAAGCCGTCGCCCGGGAGGATCTGCCGGACCACTCTCCTTACAAGTCCGACCGCGGCGAGGGCTGGAAGAGGATGGTCGGGATCTTCGCCGGCTCACTCGCCAGCGCAGAGCGCGGCCTCCAGTTCACGACGGACAGCGTCTCCGGCGTCAACGCACTGTCCACCCTCTTCGCCGAGATCGTCGGTCGCGGCAAGGCAGGGGAGCCCTACTACCCGCTGTTCTCCTCCGACAAGGAGCAGTTCAC
>JAQCHM010000416.1 GCA_027730885.1 Actinomycetota bacterium
ACGGCGTGTTGTCGACCGTCAGCGACGCCCGCACCGACTCGATCGCCGGTGCCCCGGCTGTCTGTTCGAGGATCTCGGCGTCGCTCGGCGAGAGCGACACGGCCCGCAAGGTCTCGAGCGCGCGGGCCACTCGTCGACCCGAGGTCGCGGCGATGAGTTCGTACAGCGAGGTCTCGGCCAAGGCCGCCTGGTCGATTTCCTTGGCCAGAGATGCGGCGAGGATCGTTCGTTGGAGCACGACCGGGCGACCGCCAACCCGGCGCACGCGCTGGATCTCGACCAGCCTTGCCCTGGGCAGGTCCAGCGCCTGGCGGGCCGCAGCGGCGTCGGTGGGCGGACCGATGAACAGCACGTCGGTCGTGAGCTCGAGGCCCTGGACCTGCATCTGTTCGGCGAAGCTGGTGAGGTTGCCGATTCGCACCGACACCGGCTGATCCACGACGAAGCTGCCCCTCCCCCGTGACACCCAGATGAGACCATCGGCCTCGAGTTGCGCCATCGCCTGGCGCAACGTCATCAGCGTGACACCGAAGCTCACAGCCAGGTCATGCTGTGCGGCCAGCTGCACGCCCGGCCCCAAACGGCCGTCGAGGATCTGTTGCCGCATGTCCTCGTGGATGGCGAGGTACTTGGGCCGAGAGGGAGCCACCGGCGCCAGGTTAGGGGCGACCCGGCTGTGGGACACGCTGGCATGGCACAATCGTCGGTCTTCCACCTCGGGCTCCACGCGTCGATGCGCGAAGGCCCCACCTTAACCATCCTGCCCGGCGATCCGGGACGCGTCGCCCGCATCGCGGCCGAGGCCAATCCCGGGAGCTACAAACCGCTGGCTTCGAACCGAGAATTCACGTCCGCGCTGGTCACCCTCGGCGGACGTCCGGCGGTGGTCTGTTCCACTGGCATCGGCGGCCCGTCCACCTCCATCGCCGTCGAGGAACTGGGCCAGCTCGGCGTCAGGACGTTCCTGCGGGTCGGCACCACCGGTTCGATCCAGACCGACCTGCCCGCGGGCGACCTCGTCATCAGCCAGGCCTCCGTCCGCCTCGACGGCGCGAGCCGACACTTCGCACCGCTGGCCTATCCGGCCGCCAGCAGCTTCGAGTGCACCAGAGCCCTCGTCGACGCCGCCGACGCGCTCGGAGTCCGACATCGCGTCGGTATCACCGCGTCGAGCGACACCTTCTATCCCGGCCAGGAGCGCTACGACACGGTCGCCGGCACCGTCACCCGTGACCTACGGGGCCGACTGGTCGGCGCTCGGGGTCCTCAACTTCGAGATGGAATCGGCAACCCTCTTCACCATGTGCTCCGCCAACGGCTGGAGAGCCGGATGCGTTGCCGGTGTCATCGCCAACCGGATGCTCGAGGAGATCCCCTCGGATCACGACCTCATCGAACGCACCGAGGCGTCAGCGGTCCGGGTCGTACTGGAGGCCGCAACCCGACTGCTGGCAACGACCTGACCTCACGAGGGGTCCGGACCGGCGACCTCGTGCAGGCGACCGTCGGTGACGTCGTAGACGAAGCCCCGGATGTGCTCCTTGAACGGAAGGAACGGCGTGAGGTGCAGGCGGTGGATCGACTGTCGAACGTCGACATAGGGATCGGTGAACGACTCGAGCGCCCACCAGGGCTTCACCCCAAGCTCGGCCTCGAGCTCGGCCTTGAACTCGTCCTCACTCACCCGCTGGAGTCCGCAGTCGGTGTGGTGAATGAGGATGATCTCGCGAGTACCCAGCTTGCGCTGCGACAGGCAGAGCGACCGGATGATGTCGTCGGTGATGACACCTCCGGCGTTCCTGATGATGTGCGCCTCGCCGTGTCCGAGGCCGAGCATCTCGAACACGTCCATGCGGGAGTCCATACAGGCGACGATTGCGAGGTGTCGCAACGGCATCACCTGCAGGTCGGCGTCACGGAAGCGAGCGGCGAAGGTGGAATTTCTGCGTACCAGTTCGTCGGCCGAGGGTTCGAAGCTCTCGGACTCAGCTCGTTGATCGGACATGCGATGGCTCCTGCTCACGTAACGGTCGGCCCGGCGTCGGACCGGCCGTTGGGTAGTCTGTACTTCTCGTACCGGCCTTCGACAACCACCTGTGACAAACGGGAAGCGAGTTCGGCCACGTCCGCGAAGCTCGTGTAGAGCGGGGCCATCCCGATCCGGAGGTTGTCCGGGGCCCGAAAGTCGGGGATCACAAACAGCTCGTCGATGAGGGCGAGGTCGATGGATCGTCCGTGGTCGTGCCCGAGCGACACGTGGGATCCCCGCTGCTCGGGGTCACCCGGCGACTGCAGGCGATAGCCGAGGGGTTCGAGTTCGGAGCGCCACAATGCGATGAAGAACTCACTGAGCGCAACGGACTTGTGCCGCAGGCGATCGAGGCCGGCCGCGGCAACGAGGTCGAGTCCGGGTTCCATCATGGCCAACGAGAGCACCGGCGGCGTGCCGGTCAAGAACCGACGAATTCCGTCGGCCGGCTCGTAGGAGAGGTCGAAGTCGAACATGGAAGCGCGCCCCATCCACCCGGCCAAAGGATTGGCCAGTTGCTCCTGAAGGTCTCTCCGCACGTAGAGGAATGCCGGCGCGCCGGGGCCACCGTTCAGGTACTTGTAGGTACAGCCGACCGCCAGGTCCACGTCTGCGGCGTGGAGATCGATCGGCATCGCTCCGACCGAGTGCGACAGATCCCACAGCGTCAGGGCGCCCTCGCGATGCGCGACTCGGGTCACCTCGGCGAGGTCGTGGCGAAAACCGCTCTTGAACACGACGTGAGAGAGACAGACCAGTGCCGTCTGCTGACCCACCGCCTCCTCGAAGGACGCCGCGGGAACGCCGATGCCATCCTCTGACGGCACGATGCGCAGCCGGTGGCCCTTGTCGAGCAGGCGGGCCGACTGGGCCAGCGAGTGCAGATCGGAGGGGAAGTTGAGATCGTCAGAGACGATTTCGATTCGATCCGGGCGCGCCTGCAAGGCAGCAACCGACAGCTTGAAGAGATTGACGGTGGTGGAGTCGGCAACGATGACCTCGTCGGCATCAGCGCCGATGAGGGCCGCGATCTTCGCCCCTAAACGCTAGGGGAGGCCGAGCCAGCCGTCGTTCCATCCGCGGATCAGACGGTCACCCCACTGTCGAGACACGAGGTCTTGGGCAAGGTCGATCGCTGCCCGCGGCAGCCGACCGAGCGAGTTGCCATCGGCGTAGACCAGATCGGGATCGGCAAGCACGAGCCC
>JAQCHM010000417.1 GCA_027730885.1 Actinomycetota bacterium
CGATGGTGCGCCTCTCGGACGAGAGCGACGGGTCGCGGGTGAAATAATGAGTCATGAGGTGACCCGAGTGTGCACGCGATCGAGCCGGGGTGCACGTGAATGGTTCGATCGGCCGGGCGGTCCGGGGAATGGGTTGCGCTACCCTGCACGGCCATGGCTTCGCCGTATCAGGTCCGCATCATCGGAGACCCCGTCCTCCGTAAGATCGCCGACGACGTCACCGACATCGATGGTCAGCTGGCGAAACTCGCCACCGACATGCTCGACACCATGTACGCCGAGCCTGGCATCGGCCTGGCCGCTCCCCAGGTTGGGGTGGCCAAGCGGTTCTTCGTCTATGACCTCGGTGACGACCCGCGCGTGCTCATCAACCCTGTGATCCGCGAGTCGGACGGCGAGTGGGTCTACGAAGAAGGCTGCCTGTCGGTCCCTGGGCTCTCCTGGGAGATCGTTCGTCCGAAGCTCGTGCACATCACCGGGTACGACCTCGACGGCAACGAAGTCTCCATCGAGGCCGACGAGCTCGAAGCTCGGCTCTACCAGCACGAGCTCGATCACCTCGACGGCATTCTGCTGGTCGACCGACTCGACGAGGACACCAGGAAACAGGCGCTGCGGACCCTGCGCGAGAATCTGTTGAAGCCCGCCGACCTCGATGACGTCGACCTGGTGGCACCTCACAAGAAGCGCAGGGGTCTCAGCCTCCCCTGAGGGCGGCTGCGTCCATGTCCGCTGATCGCGCGCTCGCGCCGCCACCAGCCGAGGTCCGGCGCATCGTCTACCTGGGAACGCCCGAGGTCGCGGTGCCGACGCTGCGGGCCCTCCACGCCGCGGGGTTCGAGCTGCCACTCGTGATCTCCCAGCCCGACAGGCGGCGCGGCAGGGGTTCGACCGTTTCGCCGTCCCCGGTGAAGGCCGCGGCGCTCGAACTCGGGCTGACCGTCTCGGACCGGACCGCGGACGCCGTCGATGTCGGCGCCGATCTCGGTGTCGTTGTCGCCTACGGCCGGCTGATCAAACCCGAGGTGCTCGAGCGTTTGGCCATGGTCAATCTGCACTTCTCGCTGCTTCCTCGATGGCGTGGTGCCGCTCCGGTCGAACGAGCGCTCCTCGAGGGCGACACCACCACGGGTGTCTGCTTGATGGAGGTGGCCGAAGGACTTGACGAAGGAGGCGTGTACCGGATGGCCGAGCACACGATCTCCCCGACCGACACCCTGGAGAGGCTGCGCTCGACGTTGGTCGAGATCGGAACGGGCCTGTTGCTCGCCGCGCTCGAGAACGGACTCGGCCAGGCGTTGCCCCAACAGGGCGAGCCGTTGCACGCAGCGAAGATCGATCCCTCCGAGCTTCACCTGGATCTCGGCCAGCCGGCCGCGGTCCTCGACCGGCTTGTCCGCCTCGGGGGAGCGTGGGCCGAGTTCCGAGGCAAGCGTCTGCGCATCTGGTCCGCCGAGGTCGTAGCAGGCCTGACCGACGATGGGGCCATCGCGCCGGGGGCGCTGATGGGCGGGGTTCTCGGCACGGGATCCGGCGGTCTGTTGCTCCGCGAGGTCCAGCCTGAGGGCAAGCAGCGGATGGCTGCGTCGGCTTGGCTCAACGGCGCCCGTCCAACCGCTGACGAACGATTGGTGTGACGATGGCCCGCGCCCAGACGCCGACGGCAGGTGTCGCGGCGCGCAGGCTGGCGATTCAAGCACTGACTCGTGTCTCCGACGAGGGCGCCTATGCCAACCTCGTGCTCCCTGCGCTTCTCGAGCGATCGACGCTCGAGTCTCGCGATCGAGGGTTGGTCACCGAACTCGTCTACGGCACCACACGGATGCAACGGGCCTGCGACTTCCTGGTCGACCGTTTCGTGCTCGACGAGGTCCAGCCGACCGTCCGCTCGGCCCTCCGCGTCGGCGCGTACCAACTGCACTTCATGCGCACTCCCCCTCATGCTGCGGTGGCCGCGACCGTGGGAGCAGTGGCCGGCCGCGGGCGCAGCGTGGTGAACGCGGTGCTCCGACGAGTCGCGAACTCCGACGTCGTCTGGCCCGATGATGCGACGCGGCTCAGCTACCCGGACTGGATCGTTTCGGCGCTCGGCGAGGCGCTCGGCCGGCCGGCGGCCCTGGCTGCGCTGGAGACGATGAATCGACCAGCCGACGTGCACACCCGCGACGATGGCTATGTCCAGGACCCGGCCTCACAGCTGGTCGTCGACGCAGTCGACGCCCGCGAGGGTGACCTGGTTCTCGACCTGTGCGCGGCCCCGGGCGGGAAAGCCACCGGACTGGCCTCGTTGGGCGCGCGCGTGGTGGCGGCCGACCTTCGGCCCAACCGGGCCCGACTGATTGCCCGCAACGCGACCTCGACCGGCACGAGGGTTCCGGTCGTCATTGCCGATGGGACGTCCGCTCCGTTCGCCCCGCGCACCTTCGATCGAATCCTGATCGATGCCCCCTGTTCGGGCCTCGGCAGCCTCCGCCGCCGGCCGGACGCACGGTGGCGCATCGACGCTGCCGCGCCTCGCCGTCTGGCCGACCTTCAGGTGGCGTTGGTCCAGTCGGCCTATGAGCTCCTGGCTCCCGGAGGGGTGCTGGTCTACAGCGTCTGCACGCTCACCGACGCCGAGACGATCGGAGTGCTCGACCGGGTGCGGTCGACCACCACGCTCGAGCTGCTTGATCCACCCGGGTCACCGTGGACGCCGATCGGGAGCGTCGGGTGTGCAGCCTCGGTCGCGCGCCTGCTCCCGGGAGGCGCCGAGCCCGAGGCATGTCTGCCGGACGACCCGGTTGAACGCGAGTCGAGCCATGACGGCATGGCGCTGTGGCGAGCCCGGAAGCCCCGTTGACGCTCAGCGCCCGGCTACCCGAAGGCGCTGGGCGAGCAGATCGAAGTCCTCCGGATCGAGGTTGGCGAAGCTGAACCGCAGCCAGCCTTCGTCGGTGGGCGTGAACGCGGTGCCCGGGATGGCCAGGATGTCGTGGTCCAGGATGAGCCGCTCGACCACCCCATCGGTTGCCTCCCCGGTGAACGGATGGCGGACCCAGCCGAAGAACGCTCCTGACGCAGCGAGCTCGAAGCCTCCCGGTTGATCGGCCATCGCCGCCCGGAACGACTGGAGGCGGGTGCCGATGCGTGCCGCCTGGGCCCGGCGCCAGTCGCCGGCCGCCAGGAGCCCGGTGAGCGCGGCTTCCTGGCCGATCCGCGGTGCG
>JAQCHM010000418.1 GCA_027730885.1 Actinomycetota bacterium
CCGATGACAGCGACGGCCGAGCCGGGAACGAGGCTGTACTGGTTGAGCTTCTTCACCGCGCCGTAGGCGGTCAGGCCGCCACACGCGAGCGGCACCTCGTGGTCGCCGATCGACTCGGGCAGCACGACCAGTGATTTGGCGTAGACCTTCATCTCCTGGGAATAGCTGCCCAGAATGCCCTTGGACTGTCGGCACAGTCGCGGTTTGCCGCCGAGACAGTGCTCGCACGCGCCGCACCAGTATCCGCCACCGCTGCCGCCCAGTCCGAGGATGACGCGGTCGCCAACGCTGACATAACGGTCGGCCTCCGGCCCCAGTGCCTCGACGATCCCGATGCCTTCGTGCCCGAATGGTCCTGATCGGGGCACACCTGACCAGTCACCCTTCATCAGATGGACGTCGGAGTGGCAGACGCCGGCGGCCGTCATCCGAACGAGCGCCTCTTCGTGCCCGGGCGTGGGCGTCGGCCGGTCCTGGATGATCAGTTCACCGTCTTGCAGTCTCGCTGTTCTCATGGGCCGGGAGCATAGTGCCGGCGGCCCTCTCGGCCGTGAAGAGAAGCGCTCACGAAACCTGATCAAGGCAGGAACGAACACCGCCGACAAACCTTGGGTGCCTGACCGACCGGCTCTGGGCTTCCTTTCGATACCGCAAAGGCCGCGCCTGCAGGCGTTGGTTCGTCTGACGATTGCCGCAACCCTCGTCTCGAACGTCGTCTTCATGTCCTCGATGCTGTTCGTCGAGCGTCCGGAAAGCGGCTATCTCACCTTGTGGGACGGCTGGATCTACCACATTGCCACGACGCTACCCGGGGCGTTGTCTGCGTTACGGGCGCTGGTCGACCGCCGACGTCGTTTCCCGTGGGTACTTGTGACGCTGGGCATCGTGGCCAACACGGCCGCCAGCCTCATGTACACCTATCGCGACCAAAATCAGGACCCCGTGCCCTTCCCGGGTTGGTCCGATGGTCCGTACCTGCTCTCCTACGCCCTGTTCGCGCTCGCTCTCATCGGATTCACCCAGTTCCAGTCTGTCCTCGCAGCATCCACTCGAGTGTCACTGTCGACCCGCGTCGACGGTGTCATCGTCGGCCTCAGTGTCGGAGCGGCAAGCGTCATACTGTGGTTCGAGGCCCTCCTGCAACAGACCGGCGATGCTTTCGCGGTGATCGTCGGTCTCGCGTATCCCCTGCTCGACGTGGTGTTCGTCGTCGTTCTCGTCGCGGGGTTGGCGCCCGTCCGATTCCGGCCCAGCCTCTCGGGGACGACCTTCATGGCGGGCATCGCGGCCTTTGCCGTCGGCGACGTGATCTACCTCCAGCAGATCAGCGCCGACACCTACGTCCCGGGCACGACGTTGGAGTGGACCTGGGAACTCGGAATCTTGGCCTTCGGGCTGGCGGCCTGGATGCCGGCCGAGCGGAGCGCACCGGTCGACGCGAAGCCGGGACTCCAGACGGATTTCCTGCCCGCGCTCGCGGCCGTCATCGCAGTTGCGGTCTTGGTGCCGGCGCGCGGGGCAAGCGCACCACCACTCGCGTTCTGGATGGCGATTGCCGCGATCGCCGGGGTTGTGTTTCGCTTGGCCTTCACCATCCGTGACCTACGCTCCGCCAACGATTCGTTCCGTCTCGCGCGTACCGACGAACTCACCGGCCTGTTGAATCGTCGAGGTTTCAACGACCGCCTCGACCGGATGTTGGCGACTGCCGACACGCGGCACTGCACGGTCATGATCATCGACCTCAACGGCTTCAAGGAGATCAACGACTCCCTAGGGCACCACGCCGGTGACCAGTTGCTTCGGCTGGTCGCCAAGCGGTTCGAGCGGCTCGTCCCCGCCGGTGGACTGATCTCTCGGCTTGGCGGAGACGACTTCGGTGTTGCCGTTCCCGGAGACGCAGCAACCGGAGCAGACGTAGCGAGCGCGTTGATCGCGTCACTGGAACTCCCGATCGCTGCCGACGGCGTCGCCATTCGTGTCGGAGCGGCCATCGGTCTCGCCCAGAGCTCGCTGCAGGGCTTCCAGCGGGGCGAGATGCTTCGATCGGCCGACGTCGCGATGTACGACGCCAAGAGCCAGCAGATCGGCTTCGCGTGGTATCTGGCCGAAGGCGATCCGCACACCCGCGAACGTCTCCGTCTGATCGAAGACCTTCGTACTGCGATCGACACGCGGTCCTTCGAGATGCACTACCAACCGACCGTGGATGTCGCGACCGGCCGCATTGTGGGGATGGAAGCCTTGCTTCGATGGAACCATCCGACTCGTGGTCGTCTGCTGCCTGACGAGTTCGTTCCGGTCGCAGAACGAGTAGGGCTCATTCCCGCAATCACTCGGTCAGTCCTCGATCTCTCGATCGGGGAATTGGCCCAACTGCGGACCCGAGGCCACGACCTCCGATTGAGCGTGAACATCTCGGCCAAGGACTTGGTCGACGACGATCTTCCCGACCACGTCGAACAGAAACTGACGCTGCACCAGGTGCCGCCATCGAGCCTGACCCTCGAGATCACCGAGACAGCATTGGCCATCGATCCCCAGCGTGCGACCCGGACCCTCGATCGGTTGCGTAGCCACGGAATCCGCATATCGATCGACGACTTCGGTGTCGACTACTCGTCGATGTCGCAGCTGCTCCAGCTTCCCCTGGACGAGCTCAAGATCGACCGAAGCTTCATCGCCCAGCTCGCAACCGATGTTCGTGCTCGCGCCATTCTGAGGGCGATCATCGAGTTGGGCGTGACGTTGGGGTTGGAGGTCGTAGCTGAAGGAGTCGAGACCGAAGCTGCGCTCCAGGAGATCAGCCAACGAGGGATCACCTTGGTTCAGGGCTACCTGTTCAGTCCGCCCCGGCCGTACGAGTCGTTCGTGGGTCTGGTCGAGCGCGTGCATGGTGGTGCCCCCAGCCGGTACGTGTCCCCCAGTGAGCAGATGTCAGCGGCCGGTGTAGTTCGGGGCTCGCTTCTCCATGAACGCTCGCGGCCCTTCGACGGCGTCCTGGGAGCGGAAGACCGGAGCGCTCAACTTGGCTTCCAAGGCCATTCCCTCACGTTCGGGTAGGCCCATGCACGCCTTGGCCGAGGCCTTGATGGCTCCGACGGCCACCGGTCCGTTGGCTGCGATGCGCTCGGCAACCTTCATCGCTTCGACCATCACCTGATCGGCCTCTACCACCCGATTGACGAAGCCGAGCTGGTAGGCC
>JAQCHM010000419.1 GCA_027730885.1 Actinomycetota bacterium
GCGATCGACGGCCGCTGGTCCGGCGTGGCGGCGGCATCAGCCGAACTGGCGGCCGACATCGTCGATCTCCTGCAGAACCCTTGACTGGCGGAGGATGGCACTGCTCGGATGGCACTGCTCGGATGCCTCAGGCCGGACGGCCGAGGAAGTCGTCGTTGACCGAGATGCGAACCCGTTCGGTGGAACTGGCCTCCGCCAGCACCTGGCGCTTGTCCTCGTAGTAAGTCCCGCGGAAGTCGCCGTCGCTCGACCGGTTGTAGGTGAGGTAGACGGCCCGCCGGGAACAGTCGGTGCGATTGGTGTCGCTGTGATGCGGCGCGTACGAGTCGAAGAAGACGAGGTCGCCCGGACCGACCTCGATCGGTTCCCATACGTGGGCATCTACCCATGAAGGATCGATGCGGCCACCCTCGTGCGGCAGGATCGTCGGTTGCCGACCGCAGAACCATAGACATCCGCTGGCCTGGGTGGCTCGATCGAGGGGCATCATGATCGAGATGTGGTGGTCGACGAACCGATAGGCGGTGGCGTCTTGGTGAGGAGCGAAGCCACCGCCGCCAGGATGCTTGTAGTTGATCTTCTCCTTGAACAAAGTCGCCGGTTCGCCGAACAGCTCGCTCAGTATCTGCGGGATGATGCCGTGGCCGAGCAAATCGGACATCACCGGGTGATAGGGCTCGAAGTCCTCGCTGCGGGCGATGCGCCGACCGTTGTCGGTCAACTCGAAATGGTGGAGACCCGGACCTCCGCACTCGGCCCAGTCCTCGATTTCTCGAGCGGCCGTGTCGATCTCGGCCACGAGAGCAGGCTTTAGGACGTTGCACAGCACGAGCCGGCCGTTCGAGTTCCAGTCGTCGTGCGACGCCGGGGTCAGGATGCGCACAACACCTCTCGTACGATGCCTTCGAACAGCTCGAGCGTCGGCGTCGGCGCATTCGGCACCTTGGCGGCGTCGTCCCATCGGCGAAGTGAGATTGCGACTTCTGCGAAATCGAGCTGTTCGAAGGCGACAACCTCGTCCCGACCCATCGGGCCACCCTGGAGTTCGAGGCTCCGCACCGATGCAGGCGACAGCGTGGCGAAGTAGGGAGGCTCCACTGCGCACAGATAGCGCTTCGCTGCGACATGCATCTCGATCGGACGGAGCACGTCCCGCCCGAACCACCGCGACAGGAACCGGGAGGCCACCATCTCGTGCTGGCGGTCCTCTTCGCGCTCCCGCTCGGCGGGGATCAGGAGATGACCGACATCGTGCAGGAGTGCAGCGACGACGGTCGCATCGTCTGACTTGCCGGCCATCGCCAACCAAGCACATTGCAACGCATGCTCGGTCTGGTTGACCGCCTCGTCGTAGCGGTTGCTGCCGCGGAGTCGGTACAGGTCACCCAGACCCTTCGCGACCTCCGCTGGCTCTGTCAGCTCGGACCACTTCACGGTAGTGCTCGACTCATTCACCTCTCTCATATCACTTGACGCCGGACCCACGTCGACAACAGTTCGATGGCGTAGACGATCACGAAGACCGACAGGATGATGCCGCCCATGACTTCGAACCGCAGGGTCTTCGCTGCGTTGTTCAACAAGAAGCCGATGCCGCCCGCCCCGACGATGCCGAGCACGGTCGAACTGCGCAGGCTGACGTCGAAGAGATAGAGCATGTTGCCGAGCATCGCGGGCAGGACCTGCGGCGCTACGCCGGTTCCCACTTCCTGCACGCGGGTCGCTCCGGTGGCGAACACTCCCTCTCGTGGGGCCTCGGGCACCTCTTCGATGTTGTCAGCGAGGAGCTTGGTGGCGAACCCGATCATCCCGAACGCCAAGGCGATGGTTCCGGCCGCCGGACCCAGGCCGATCGCGGCGACCAGGATCACCGCTATCACGAGGTCGGGGGCGGCCCGGATCAGCAGAGCCAGCATCCGAGTGAAGCGGTAGACGATCCGGCTCGGCGCGGTGTTTGCCGCAGCGAAGAAGGACAACGGCACGGCGAAGATCAGCGCCAGGAAGGTGGCAGCGAATCCGATTGCGATCGTCTCGATCAGATCCGCGACCACTGCATCGCTCAACCACGTCATGTCCTTGGGAACGAGGCGCCAGAAGATGCCGGGCATGCCGCCGATCGAGGAGAAGAACTCGCGGATCGAGACGTCGGGCACCGTGAACGAACCAACAAGCAGCGCCAGCGCACCCCATCCAGCCAGGTTGAGCTTGAGCCGGTCGCGGGTCCAGGGTGCGGTCAGGCCGGACGTACCCGAGTTGACGGATCTCGCTGCAATCGGTGTAGCGATCACCGAGCCCCGGTCGTCGACACCCAGAACAGCCGCCTTGCTCTTCGACCGCCCCATGGTGGCGTCACCGAGCTCGGAGCCGAGGACGGCGCGACGGGTGATCGCCGACAACATCTCCATGAGCACCACCAAGACCACGATCAGCAGAGTGACACCAAGAAGTTCTGGATACCGCAGGTTGCCCTGGTAGCCCCGGATCGCCAGCCCGATACCGCCGGCACCGACGAACCCAAGGATCGGTGCTCCTCGGAAGTCGATCTCCAATCGGTAGAGGGATATGGAGATCACACGGGGGATGATTTGGCTCCAGACGCCGGTGATCATCTCCTGGAACCGCCCCGCGCCCGTGGCGACCACACCATCGCGGGGGCCGGGATCGATGTCTTCGAGTGCATCGGCGAGCAGCTTGGCAATCATGCCGACCGAGTGGATCCCGATGGCCAGGATGCCCGGCAGGACGCCGATGCCGTAGACCCGGACGAAGACCAGGGCGAAGACGATCGTCGGTACCGCGCGGGTGAACACGATGATGCCCCGGGCGGCAAAGCGCACAGGCGCGATCGGCATGATGTTGCTGGCAGCCAGAAAGGCCAGCGGAACCGCGAGGAACACACCGATCGCCGTGCCTGCGTACGCCATGAAGAAGGTGTCGAAAACCAAGCCGGTGAGGAAACCGCGATCCTCCGCCGCGATCGTCGGCGGCCACATGCGTTCAAGCAGACTCTGGGTCTCCGGCCATCCCTCGATGATCGCGAAGATGCTCAGATCCACCTGCGACAGACCCCAGATTGAACCGACGGCCCCCCCGATGGCGACGAGCAGGAGGGTGACCCGCGACCGGTTCCAGGGTTTGCGCAGAGGAACCGAGCCGATCATCCCACGACCCGCGGCGGGAGTGGTAACGGTCGTCATCGGG
>JAQCHM010000420.1 GCA_027730885.1 Actinomycetota bacterium
GAACCCTGGTCGGATCGGTTCGCGCCGCATCAACGACAGCGACGGCGTTGGCGGCACCCGCCACTGCGATCTGTCTGCAAAGCACTCACTCACCGAGCAGGTCATCCACTACCGCGCCGCGGCGGCGATCACGTTCAGCGTCACCGATTCGACGCTTCCGTTCCGCGTTTCCGCTAGACCTCAGGTGTTTCGGGCTCGGCCTTCGGCCTGGGCGCGCTGTTGTTCATCGCGGCGGCTTGCGCCGGCAGCTGCGAGCGATGCTTTGGTGGAGTCGTCGACCCGCATGTACTCGGTCCGCCAGACGTCATCACCCCACTCGGCGATCGCGTGCACTGTCGTACGCGGCGCTCCGGCCCGTTCCAACAAGTCGAGCGCCTGGCCGCAGATACTTCGCTGTTGTTCCACATCTCCGGGGCGACCACACGGATAGCCGAGCGGGAAGTCGACAAAGAGGAACCGGCTCACCCCGATTTCCTCGATGATGTCGCGGGCCGAGCCGATCACGACGGTCGGGATGCCATTTGCCTCCAGGTGTCTGGCGACGAGCGCGGCGCTCTGGTGGCACACAGGACAATGCGGGATCACGACCGCAACATCGACCTGATCGGCTCGCAAGTAGTCGAGGACGGCGGGCGCGTCCTGGTCGATCGTGCGGCGTTGCGAGTAGTCGAACGGCACGCCGTAGAAGCGGGGGGAAAGGCTCGCTACTCGGCCGGCCTCGACGAACTCGCGCATCCTCAGCAGCGGTAGGAACGACTCGCGCTCGTTGGCCTCGGCGGCGCTCTTGTCCCGGTTGTCGTCCGCGGTGAAGCGTGCGTCAGGAGTCGGTTCTGTTGCCTGGGCGTACGGTACTTCGGGCGGGGCGGTTTGGCCCCGTGCTGGGACGGGGAAGGCGGTCGTGACGATGCCGATCCGTTGGGTCGACAACGGTCCGCGAAGCGGCGCAAACGCAGGAAGATCGGCCGGCGAAGCCCAACGGTAGGGCCGGTCGTAGCCCTGGGCCGCGTAGTACTCCCGGGACCTGTCGATGTAGGAGACGAACCTGCGAAACGCCGAGTCGGTACTCATCGGCCGGACGATAGTCCGTCCTTCACCTGGCTCCCGACTGTTGCCGCGATGGTGGAGCTGTCGGCCGCACACGCCTCAACCGAGGAGGTTGCGCGTGGACCGCCAGAACTGGGTGGCGACCTCGACCGGGTCGTCGTCTGGGAACTCCGAGAGACGGAGGACTCGGCCGGTGAAGCCGGATGCGTTCCATATCGGATTGGTCACGTCCACCGCCGCCCGTTCGGGCCACCAGACCGAGACATAGAGGTAGGGCTCGTCGATGGTGGCGTCACCGGGGGACGCGCCGTAGCTGGCACAGTGATCTTGGTCGCCGGCCTCGATCGCTGGGTCGAAGTGGCCAGGCCACAGCTGTGGTCGGCTTGGTTCCACGGTCGTGGTGTCGGCCCGGACGATCTCGAGGGCGGCGAAGGCCATGCCGAACCATTGGCCCAGGAACTCCGATGACTCTGACTCGACGAGCAACGGCTCGTTCGGGTCCCCGGGCGCTGGGGTGTCGTGTTCGGCTGCAGTGTGGGGGGTCGATCTCGGTGCCCAGGAAGTCGGCGGCCGCAGCGAGCGTCGTGATCCGGGCCGATGTGGCCTCTCCGCCACGCTGGTCGATGAGGTGGTCACCGAAGACTCGCACCTGGCGGTCGTCGCCGAAGAAGGGCGTGCCGAAGCCGCCCAAGGTCCACCGCAGCACGGACACGTCGTCGTCGAAGCGTACGATCACGAGGTCGACGCCCTCGGCAATGAACCGGACCGGTGTGCGGTCGGCCAGTTCGTCCCACCGGGCGATCTTCAGTGCCTGCATACGGTGATCCTGTCAGAGTGGAGTGGTGGACTTCGAGAACCGTCGGGAGCGGCCGAAGATTCCCCGAACCGGCGCAGGGCGCAGGTGCTGTGCGATTGTGATGTCGACCGGCCGGACTAGCTGACGTCGCCGGTCGGCTGAACCAGTGGTTGCCGATCCCCTCGCAGTCCGAGCAGCCCCCGGTCGCGACCAAGCAGTTCGTCCCCTCGGTCGACCTCGCTGATGACGTTGCCCTTTTGGCCGAGTCGCGACGCGATGATGGTTCCGAGGGCAGACACGGCGAGCACGGCGCCGATCGGTCCCCGAGTCGTCGTGGTTGCGTCGGCGATGAAACCCACGACGGGCGGATAGATCAGGCTTCCGATCCCTGCTCCGAGGTAGACGAAACCCATCACCGAGCTGATGCCGCGCACGCCGAACAGATGGGCGGTCACGCCGCCCATGAGCGCGACGAAGCCGCCATAGGCAACACCGAGCAGGACGACGAACGCCACGAGGATCGGGATGCTGTCTTCGGCGACGAACCAGAGGGCAAAGGCTGCGGGTTGGGCTGCGAAGCTGAGCTGCAACATGCGAACCGGGCCGATTCGGCCGGCAAGTCCGGTGAGGGCGAGGCGGCCAACGATGCTGGAGGCGCCAACCGTACCCACGAGCCAGGACGCGGTCGACGACGGGACTCCGGCATCGGTGGCGAAGGGGACGATGAAAGCGAAGGCCGAGATGATCGACGCCGACTGACACATGGCGGCACTGAAGAGCAGCCGGAACGATCGCGACCGAAGCACCTTCCGAAGATGCCGGCCCGCCGCTTGTGGCGGGGGGGCCGGGGGTCGACCGATGAAGATCCCCGCGATGAGAAACGAAACCCCGGTGACGACGGACAGTACGACGTAGGCCTGTCGCCATCCGTAGGCGACGATGAGTCGATCGGCAACCGGTACGAGCACGAGGGTGCCGATGCCGCTGCCGGTGGCGACGACGCCCTGGGCGAACGAACGGTAGCGATCGAACCACGCCGCAGCTGCGGCGAAGAGCGGGGTCATGAACAGGCCGCCACCGAGGCCGAGACCGAGGCCGTAGGTCAGGTAGCCATGCCAGAGCTGGTCGACCCGGGAGGTGGCGAGCAGGCCAACCGAGAACATGAAGCCGCCGACCCACACCAGCGGTCGGGCTCCCCAACGGTCGGCGAGGACGCCCGACGCTGCACCCGTTCCGAAGAACAAGAAGGCGGTGATGGCGAACGCAATTGATGTAGCGCCGAGGCTTGCGTCGAACTCCATCGCCATTGCCTCGAAGAAGGCGCCGAAGGTGTAGAGGGTGCCGAACG
>JAQCHM010000014.1 GCA_027730885.1 Actinomycetota bacterium
CGCTGCTGGTGGGCGGCGTGGTGGGCGGCGTCATCGCCGACCGTCTGAACCGTCGAACCGCAATCATCGCCCAGTTCCTCGCCGTCATCCCGCTGGCGGCTGCGCTCGGCCTGGCGGGCGTCACCGACCGACTCGAGTTGGTGATGGTGTACCCGTTCATGGTCATCGTGGGCATCGGATGGGTCCTCGACATGACCTGTCGGCGTTCGGTGATCTACGAACTCGTCGGTCCCGAGCGGGTCGACAACGCCATGGCGCTCGAGTCGATGAGCTCGGCCACCGGGTTGGCGCTGGGCGCGCTGGTCGGAGGGTCGACCATCAAGGCCATTGGTGTCGGGCCGTCCTTCTTGGTCATCGCGGGGCTCATGACGCTCGCGCTGCTGACCTTCCTGCCCGTCCCGGTACGCGCGGTCGATCGGACCAAGGTTGCGACCGGCCCCGGTCCGCTCACCGCTCTGCGTCAGGGCTTCAAGCTGCTCGGGACCGAGCCCGCGTTGGTGAGCATCCTCGGAGTGACTTCGGCCGTGAACTTCTTCTACTTCTCCTTCACCCCACTGGTGCAGCAGTTCGGCACTCGACTCGGGGCCGACGCGCTGGCGACCGGACTGCTGGCGTCGATGACCGGGTTCGGCATGATGACCGGTTCCACCTACATCGCTCGGGCCCAACCCCGTCATCGAGGCATCGCCTATCTGGCCGGTTCGCTGGCCGCCATGCTCCTACTCGTGCCCTTCGCCCTCTCGACCTCGTATCCGCTGTCGCTCGTCTTCCTCTACGTGTCGGGCGTCGGTATGGGATTGTTCGGCTCGATGCAGGGCACGTTGGTCATGACCGCCGTCTCCGACGAGGTCCGGGGTCGAGCCCTGGGTCTGTTGTCGACCGCCATCGGCGTGCTTCCGGTCGGCATGATCGCACTCGGCGAGCTGGCCGAAGTCGTCGGCGCTCCGTCAGCGGTCACCATCTCGGTGCTCACCGGCGCCGCCCTCACGGTCGCGTGGGTCGCCACCCACCCCCAGGTCGCCCGCCTCACCTCCTGAGCCTCCCAGAGCCGCCCCGAACCGTTCTGTGAAGCGTTTTCCACGCTGGACGTGGCTTACGCATCACAGAATGGCGGCCGAGAGGGTCGACCGATCGGAAGGCAGGGCGGAGACTGCGGTATGACCCTTCTCGACAACGTCATCCTTCCCGGCCGCCTGGGCAATCCGAACCTCGACATCGGCACCGACCCCCGGGCCGATCCGCGCCTCCAGGCCGCCATGGCCGCACTGGGAATGGACGTCATCCCGCCGGCCTCGCCGGTCACCGCCCATTCCATCATCGAGGAGGTTCGAGGGTACATCGACGTCGCCGAGCCGGGGTTCGAAGGCCTCGGCGCCATGCTCTACTCGAACCTCGACCCGGTCATCGGCGTGAGCCGCCGGACCGAGACCATTACGGGAGTCGACGGCAACGAGATCGCTCTCTACATCCACCAACCCGATGGCCACCAGCCGGGCGTGTCTCCCGCGCTCCCCTGCATCGTGCACACCCACGGCGGCGGCATGGTGCTGCTGACCGCCGCCGGCCCGAGCTACCAGCGGTGGCGTGACGAACTCGCCGCGCAAGGCATGGTGGTCGTCGGTGTCGAGTTCCGCAACGGCGCCGGCGCTCTCGGCCCCCACCCCTTCCCTGCCGGCCTGAACGATTGCGCTGCCGCCACGCAGTGGGTCGGCCAGAACCGCGAGACGCTCGGTATCTCGAAGCTCGTCATGTCGGGCGAGTCCGGCGGCGGCAACCTTTCGCTGGCCCCCGCGCTCAAGGCCAACGCCGAGGGTTGGATCGACCAGATCGACGGCGTGTACGGCCAGTGCCCCTACATCTCGGGAGCGTACACCGATCCGCCGGCCGAGCTGGTCTCGCTGACCGAGAACGACGGCTACTTCCTCGCCTGCGACAACATGGGCGCGTTGGCCAAGGCCTACGACCCCAACGCCACCAACCCGCTGGCGTGGCCCTACCACGCAGCCAAGTCCGACCTCGCCGGGCTCCCGCCCCATGTCATCTCGGTCAATCAACTCGACCCGCTGCGTGACGAAGGTCTGGCCTACGCACGCAAGCTGCTCGAGGCCGGCGTGCCCACCGTGAGCCGCACCGTCAACGGCACCTGTCACGCAGGCGACTGCCTGTTCAAGCAGGCGATGCCCGACGTCTACGGTTCGACGATCCGTGACATCAAGGGATTCGCCGACTCGCTGTAGGCGCCCTTACGCTCGGCGTCGATGACGATTTACGACGAGACCCACGAACTCTTCCGATCGAGCTTCCGCTCGTTCCTCGATGCCGAACTTCTCCCTCGTTTCGACGAGTTCGAGAAGGCCGGCATCATGGACCGCGACGTCTTCGTACAGGCGGGCAAGCACGGGTTCGTCGGATTTGCCATCCCCGAGCAGTATGGGGGCGGCGGGTCCGACGACTTCCGTTTCAACGCCATCATCTCCGAGGAGATCGCGGCCACCGGTGCTGGTGGCGGTGCCCTCGGTCTCACGCTCCACAACGACATCACCACCCCCTATTTCGTCGAGTACTGCAACGACGAGCAGGCCGCCCGTTGGATGCCGGGCATCGCCAGTGGCGAACTCATCACCGCCATCGCCATGACCGAGCCGGGTACGGGTTCGGATCTGGCCGGCGTGCAGACAACGGCGATTCGCGACGGTGACGAGTACCTGCTCAACGGGGCCAAGACGTTCATCACCAACGGCATCAACTCCGATCTCGTCATCGTCGTGTGCCGCACCGACCCCAGCGCCGGCCGCAAGGGCATGTCGCTGCTGGTCGTCGAGCGGGGGATGCCCGGCTTCGAACGAGGCCGGAACCTCGACAAGGTGGGCCAGCACTCGGCCGACACCGCCGAGTTGTTCTTCGCCGACGTACGGGTGCCGGTGGCCAACCTCCTCGGCGAGGAGGGAAAGGCTATGGACTACCTGGGATTCAACCTGGCTCAGGAACGGTTGTCGATCGGGGTGTACGGACTGGCGGCGGCCGAGGCCGCGCTCGGATGGACCGTCGACTACGTCAAGGACCGCAAGGCGTTCGGCCAGCCGCTCGCCGCGTTCCAGAACACCAAGTTCGTACTGGCCGAGGTGGCCACCGAATGTGAGGTCACCCGCCCCTTCATCGAGCGGTCGATCACCGAGCTGAACGCCGGCACGCTGTCGCCGGCCAAGGCGGCGATGGCCAAGATGTGGAGCACCGAACTCCAGAAGCGAACGGTTGACCGCTGCCTCCAACTGTTCGGCGGCTACGGGTACATGCTCGAGTACCCCATCGGTCGGGCCTACGCCGACGCCCGCATCTCCACCATCTACGGGGGCACCACCGAGATCATGAAGACCATCATCTCCAAGGAGGTTCTCGGATGAGCGACACCGACGCTGCCCTCTGCACCTATGACGTAGCCGATGCTGTCGCCACCATCGCCTTCAACCGGCCCGCCAACATGAACGGCATGATCGGCAACATGGAGGTCGAGTACTTCCGTCGTCTTCTCGATGCCGACGCCGACCCCGCGGTGCGAGTCATCGTCCTCACCGGCAACGGCCGGGCGTTCTGCCCCGGCGCCGACCTCGCCGGCACCCAAGCCGAAGGCGACGAGCCGCTGCCGAACGCGTCCATCTCGACCACCACCCCGCTGCACATCCGCAAACCAATGATCGCGGCCATCAACGGGGCCTGCGCCGGCGTGGGCCTGGCCTACGCGTTGCAGTGCGATCTTCGGATCGCGGCATCCGGGGTCAAGTTCACCACGGCCTTCGCCCGCCGGGGCCTGATCGGCGAGTACGGCATGCCGTGGCTCCTCAACCAGATCGCCGGGCGCGCCGTGGCCCTCGACTTGTTGCTCTCGGGCCGGGTGTTCCTGGCCGACGAGGCCCTGCGCCTCGGGCTCGTCAACCAGGTGGTCGACGGCGACGATCTGGCGACGACGGTTCGGGAGTACGCCCTCGACCTGGCGTCGAACGTGTCGCCCGCTTCCATGGCCACCATCAAGAGGCAGGTCGCCGAGCAGGCGGGACTGTCGGGCGACGCTGCGGTGGCCCACTCGGACGAACTGATGCGCCAGTCGCTGCTCGGCCCCGACGTTCGAGAGGGCATCGACAGCTTCCTCCAGCGACGCCAGGTCGAGTTTCCGGCCCTTGGCGCAGGCACGGTCTACCCCTGGATGGTCGGCTAGGACGTCAGCGGTTCGGGCGAGCCATCACCCGGAGGAGCGTCAGCCGTCGTAGAAGCGGGGTTCGTGCAGGCCCAGCAACTGCCGTTCCCGCGTCGAGCCGATGCGGGCCACCGCCTGCGGCGCGACGTGGTTGACCCGAGCGGTCGGCAACACACGCTGCGCGATGTCCCTGCGTCCGTAGTGACACTGGACGAACAGGCGGCCCTTACCGTCCAGGGTCGCAGGCGAGCCGCGATGCCAGACATCGCTGACGAACATCAGGACGTCACCCGGCTCGGCCTCGGGCGTCACGCTGCCTCGGCCGTCAAAGGTCAGGTCCGGATCCCAGAGCTGGTCCCGCGGAGGGAGCCTACCCGACCGGTGGCTACCGGGAACGACGGCCGTCGGCCCCTCCGCCGCACTGATCGGCGAGAGCCAGAAGTGCACCCCTACCACGAAGATCGGGTACGGAATCCGGTCGTCCCACGGGACACCTTCGGGTCGGGGCACATGGGGTCCGGCATCGCAATGCCACGGTCCCCCTCCATGATCCGGGGGGTTGTTCCACGCCTGGTTGGCGATCACGTGGCAATCAGGACCGAGGACCGGTTCGATCACATCGAGCACCGCCCGGTGACCGATCAGTTGTTGGACCACAGCACTGCGGTTGTACATCTCGTAGCGGAACTCCGAGTAATCGGCGAGCCGGTGCCGGACATCGGCTTCGTACTCCCGGTAGACGCGCTGTACGTCGTCGGCCAACTCGGCGACCTCGTCGGCGGTGAGCACGCCCGGAAGCAGCGCCCAGCCCTCGCGTTCGAGATGGGCTGCTGCCCGCGGCGCCACGGCCGGGTCGAGCAAACCCAAGTTCTGATTAACTCTCGTGATCATGGAAGCAGATGGTAGAACAGAACCGTGAAGATCGATGTGTGGTCCGACGTGATCTGCCCATGGTGCTATCTGGGGAAGCGGCGGTTGGAGGAGGCCATCGAGCAGCTCGACTGGAAGGACGAGATCGAGCTCCGATGGCACGCGTACCAACTCGACCCTCGGGCCACCGCTGAGCCCAAGGACCTCGCCGCGTCCATCGACGCCAAGTACGGACCGGGCTCGTTCACCGGCATGGTCAAACGGCTGACCGCACTGGGCGAGCCCGCCGGCATCGATTACCAGTTCGACAAGGCCGTTCGGGTCGGCACCATCGACGCCCACCGACTGCTCGCATGGACCTGGGAACAAGGCGGGCCCGAAGCACAAGGACCGCTGAAGGAGCGCCTACTACGCGCCTACTTCACCGAGGGCGAGAACGTCGCCGACCATGAGACCCTCGTGCGCCTGTCCGGGGAGGTCGGTCTGGACACCGATGCTTCTCGGGCCGTGCTGGCTTCGGATCGTTATCTCGACGAGGTCCGGGCCGACATCCTCGCGGCGGAGGACCATCAGATCACCGGCGTGCCCGCCTTCATCATCGAAGGCCGGGCCCACATCCCCGGCGCGCAGGAGGTCGAGACGTTCGTCCAGGTCCTGACCCACTGCCGCGAACGCTTCACCTGAGCGTTCCGGTCAGCCCGCGTAGAGGATCGGCGGGCTCGGCGTGGCGGAGCCGGTTGCGGGTTCGATGGTGACACCCCAGCCTTCCGCGGTGCGGTCGGACACCTCGAGGACCTGGCGGATCGCTCCATCCTCGGGGACGAGCAGGTCCTCTGGAACGGCTTCGTCATCCACCAACAACCACAGTTGGTGGACCTTGCCCGCGCCGGGGTCGGCGAGTCCGTCGCCGATCACAACCACCTCGTCGCGTTCGGCCGACCAGACGAGCCGTAGCATGCCGGGATCGCCCTCGAGGTCTTCAGTGGCAGCGAGGTTCACGGTCACGGCGTCGGCCGCGGCGATCACGTCCTCGATGCCGTCGGTCCGACCCGATCGCAACACCGCAGCGGCGCCGAGTGCCACGATCAGAAGACCGGCGGCCACTGAGGCCACGGCCATCCGGATCGGCCGTCGGCCCCGCAGCGGGACGACCGTCGGCGGGACCTGACGGGTTCGTGCCACCTCCGCCATGACCTTCGACTTGAGGTGCGGCGGCGGAGCAGTGGCCACCCCCTCGGCCAGCATCGCTGCGGTCGCCCGGAAATCGGCCACCTCCACGGCGCACGAGTCACATGACGCCAGGTGCTGTTCGAAAGCGACCCGTTCGGAGTCTTCCAACGCGTCCAACGCATAGGCACCGGCCAGATGGTGGAGTTCGGACGTCATGACATAACTCCAAGTTGGTCCCGTAGCCGGATGAGGCCGTCTCTGACTCGCGTCTTGATCGTTCCCTCGGGAACGTCGAGCAGGACCGCCACTGCCCGATAGGTGTGACCTCCGTAGTAGGCGAGGGTCATGGCTTCACGTTGCGTCTCGGTGAGCGTCGCGAGCGCGGCCCAGAGGCGCTGGCGATCCAGTTCGGTGGTGACCGCTTCGATCACGACGTCGGTTGGCTCGTCGAACACGACGAGCTCCCGTTCGTCCCGGCGACGACGAGCGTCCTCGGAGCTGACGCGATCGACCGCGCGGCGATGCGCGATCGTCGCCGCCCAGGTCCGAGGCGAACCTCGCTCGGCGTCGAACCTCGGCGCCAGACGCCACAGTTCGACGAAGACCTCCTGCGCGACCTCCTCGGACATCGAAGGATCCCGAACGACGTTCAGGATCACGCCGTAGACGAGGCCACTCAGGGCGTCGTAGATCTCGGCGAACGCGCCTTCATCGCCGCGCCCCCCTCGCGTGAACGCCGTGGTCAATCGAGCCGCCGGATCGTCGATGGCCCCGCGGGCGTCCCCTTCTCCGGACATGGAGCGGAAGCGTCGGACAGGGTTCACCTCGGGCATCTTGTCATACGACTACGGCACACCAATCGTTCGAACCCGACGGACGAACGGATTTTGCGACACGGAGACTTGGTCGCCGGCAGAAGGAGAACACCGAGGTTCACCCGGGCCTCGTCATGACGTGAGCATCATCCGAACCCAGGGGGCGGCACGAATCCGCCGATCTCCTTGGCGAGGAGCCTGGTGAACTCGATGGTCGTGTAGTCGTTGAACTCTGCACCAACGGCCTGCAGGCCGATCGGCAGACCGCCCGCAGAGGGACCGGTGGGAAAAACCGTGCTCGGCAGACTGGCGACGCCGATCTGCCCGGCCCAGAAGATCTGGCGGAAATACTGCTGTTGCTCGCCATTGACCTCGAGCAGTCGTCCGCGCAGCCTGCTGTGATCGTGCTTGATCGCGGGCGTTGCGGTGACCGGGCAGATGAGCACGTCCCAGCTCTCGAAGAAGGCGCGCCACTGCTGGCGGATTCTGGTGCGGCGGTTGTTCATCTTCAGCCACGTGCCGTGCTCGATCCCGGAGAATCGGATCGAGTCGGCCCGCAGGCCCCGGTCCGACGGTTCGAGATCGGCTGCTTCGATGCGACGGCGGGCCTTCACTTCGTCGGTGATCTCGGCCGCCATGACCGCCGTGAGCAACGCGTGGTAGGTCTCGAGGCTGTGGTCGAGATCGACATCGGGCCGAGCATCGAAGGACACCGTCGCACCCAACCCGGCGAGCGTCCGCCCGACCTCCTCGGCCCGAGCGGCGACCTCGGTGGAGACCGGCGCCCGTGGATCATCGGCCCAGACCGCGATGCGCAAGTCGGCCAGCTTCATGTCACGCGGCCGGGGTAGCTCGAGACGCCAGCCGGCCGCGTGCATCGGATCCGCGCCCGCCACGATGTCGAGCGCGAGCGCCAGGTCCTCTGCGCTGCGTGCCATCGGTCCGACGACCGCGATATCGGGCGAAGTGATGTCACCGGGGAGCGCGTGACCCTGTGATGGGACAATGCCCCACGTGGGCTTGTGCCCGTAGATGCCGCAATAGTGGGCCGGATTGCGGATCGAACCGCCGATGTCCGAACCGGCTTCCAGCGCAGCGAACCCTGCCGCAAGCGAAGCAGCGGACCCGCCGGACGAACCCCCGGGGCCGCGGGTCAGATCCCACGGGTTGTTGGTGGTGCCGTAGATGTCGTTGTAACTCTGGAAGTCCGCGAGGTGCAGCGGCACGTTCGTCTTGCCCAGGAAGTGGGCACCGGCTGCCTTGAACCTCCGGACCGATTCGGCGTCGCTCGTTGCCTGGTTGTCCCGGAAGCGCGGGTCGCCCCAGGTAGTGGGAAGGCCCTCGATGTCATAGGCCTCCTTGATCGTCATCGGCACACCGTGGAGCGGCCCGAGGCTTTCATCGCGGGCCCGAGCCTCGTCGGCACGAACAGCAGCGTCACGAGCTCGGTCGAAGTCCCGAACGACGACCGCGTTGACGTCGCCGTCCAGCCGTTCGATGCGTTCGATGTAGTACTCGGTCAGCTCGGCCGAACTCAGCTCGCCGCTTCGCAGCGACGCCGCGAGTTCAGTTGCTGTGCGGAACGCGAGTTCAGCCATCGATGCCCCTTCAGTGGGCCGGCGGGCAGGCAGGCCGGCCGGTTTGGTCAGATCTTGGCACGCTACTTCCAGCCGTCAGCTGACGTTGAGGTGCGCTGCTTCCAGATGGTCGAGAAGGGTCCACATCTCCTGGTCCGTCAGGCCGGCTGCGGCCGCGTCGCGCCATGCTTCCAGCGCCGCTGCGGCGGTTCGGACCGGCAGACCAACTTCGGCAGCCAGCTGGACTGCCAGTTCGAGGTCCTTGACGACGATGTGGACAGCGGCCTGCGGAGGGCCGTCGCGGTACCTACGGGTCCGGAGCTGGTGGGCGACGCCGAGCACGCCGGGGCAGGCACCGCTTGCGGTCATGATGACGCTTTTCAGCACGTCGGCTTGTAGCCCGCTGCGGACGCCCAGCAGCATCCCCTCCATCGCAGTGACCAGCGTGGTCAGGCCGATGAGGTTGTTGGCGAGCTTCGCCACGCTGCCCGAGCCCACCGGTCCGAGCAGGAACACGTTGGCGCCCATCGTGTCCAGCACCGGCCTGATCCGCTCGAACGCGGCCTCGTCGCCCCCTGCCATGACCGCGAGCGTCCCCTCGTTGCGCGCCCGAACGCTGCCGCTGACCGGCACGTCCAGAAACGCGATGCCGGCGCGCTCGGCCCGCTGCGCCAGCCCGCGCATCGTGTCCGGTGCCAAGGTGCTGAGCTCGACGTAGACCTCGGGGTGCGTTGCGGAGTCGAACACTTCGGCCGCGACCAGTTCGCTTGCCGCGGGACCGGGCAGCGACACGAACAGCACCTCAGCAGCTGCAGCCACCTCGGCGACGGTCGGCGCAGCAGCAGCACCGAGGTCCACGGCGGCAGCAACAGGATCGGGTCGGAGGTCGCACACCGTCACGTCGAAGCCGGCACGGATGACGTTCGCAGCCATCGGAGAACCCATGCCGCCAAGACCCACCCAGCCGATCCGGTCGCTCATGGGCAAGAATGTAGATCATGTTCGAGTAGCGATCGTCGGGAAGTGCCGAGGGTAGTGCCGTGGCAGCACCAGTAGAAGACCCATCAGTGATGCCGGGGCTGCCTCTGGCAGACGCCGCCGTCCAGCACGAGATCGAGCAGTTCCTGTATTTCGAGGCGGAGCTGCTCGATGAGCGTCGCTACGCCGAATGGATCGAGTTGTTCGGCGTCGATGCCCGCTACTGGGCGCCGACCCACGCGAATCGGCTGCGCCGAGACCGGGGGACGGAGCTGTCGGTGCAGGGAGAGGTCGCGCTGTTCGACTTCGACCGCACGACGCTCGGTTGGCGAGTTCGTCAGATGCAGGCGTCGATGCACTGGGCCGAGGACCCGCCGAGCCGCACCAGGCATCTCGTGTCCAACGTGCGGATCACGCCGCTCGAGGATGGCAATGGGGACACAGGATTTGCGGTCCGCTCCAACTTCATCTGCTACCGCAACCGTCTGGCCGACGAGGTCGACATCTGGGCGGGTGAGCGACAGGACGAGCTTCGACGTGGCGGAGCCGCCCGCTGGACCATTGGAAACCGGACGATCATTCTCGACCAGAACGTGGTCTTGTCCAAGAACCTCAGCGTCCTCTTCTGAGACGCAGGACCGGAGCGCACAGTGGAACTCGGACCGCAACGCAGCACCCTCGAACACGGGTCGCTCGAAGACCTCGTCGACTGGCGGCGGGGCGCGATCAGCGGCGAGATCTTTGCCGATCCGGCCATTCACGCTCGTGAGACCGAGCAGCTCTTCCCGCGGGCATGGCTCTTTCTCGCCCATGAGAGTCAGCTTCGACGCGCGGGCGATTTCGTGTCGACGTTCATGGGCGCTGATGCCGTGATCGTCGTTCGGGACGGGGATGGCACGATCCGGGGGATGCTCAACGCGTGCCGTCATCGCGGTATGCCCGTGTGTCGCGTCGACAGCGGCAACGCCCGCGTGTTCACCTGCCCCTTCCACGGTTGGAGCTACGATCGGTCAGGCACACTGGTGAACGTGCCGTTGCTCGACACCGCCTACCACAACGAGCTGGACACGACGGCCTGGGGGCTGATCCCGGTACCGAGGGTGGCGTCCTACAAGGGACTGGTCTTCGCAACGTTCGACGAGTCGGCGCCGTCGCTCTTGGACTACCTCGGCGACATGGCCTGGTACCTGGATTCCATGTTGGACCGTCGGGACGGCGGCACCGAAGGACTTGGCGGCGTGCACAAGATCCGCATGCACGGCAACTGGAAGCTCGTTGCCGAACAGTTCGCCGGTGACAACTACCACGCGGTCTTCGCCCACGCATCCGCCCCGACCGCGTGGTCGGGTGACGACCCCGAAGGCGCTGCGCCTCGCTTCAGCGGCTCGATGTCGTCGGCGGGCCGTCAGTTCGCAGGGAGGGAAGGCCACGGCACCGCCGGCTTCTTCCTGTCGTCCAAGGCCCTGACCGGGGGCCTTCGGGCCATGACCGATGACCATCGGCTCGTCGCCGACTACTACGACGCGACCAATGACGAAGTGGCCGATCGGCTGGGTGCAGAGCGGTCACGCGGTCCGTCCGGTACGGCGGCCCTCGTCTTTCCGACGTTCACGTACTTGGAGGAATCTTCGGCGCCACCTCCATTGGGGTCTGCCATCCGAAGGGGCCCGACCACTTCGAGTTCTGGCGTTGGATCCTGGTCGACGCCGCCGCGCCGGCCGAGGTGAAGGCTGCGATGTCGCGCTGCTTCCACACCTGGCCGTTGGGGTTGGCCGACGCCGACGACGGCGAGAACTGGAGCGGCATCCAGACCTCGATGGCCGGGCCGATGGCCCGGCGCCAGATGTACAACTACCAGATGGGTCTCGGCCACGAAGGCCCTGACCCGGTGTATCCGGGAACCGTCACGCCTCAACCTGTCGGCGAGGCACCCCAACGAGCGTTCTACCGGCGCTGGCTGGAGTTCATGACCTCCGAAACGTGGCCACACATCCGAGCGGCATCCGAGCATCGGGTATAGCGTTGCGTCACCGACGTCTGTAGGGGGCTCATCGTGGGGTTTGACCTGGTTGTCCGAAACGGGACGGTGGTCGACGGCTCCGGCATGGCCGGGTACCGCGCCGACGTCGGTGTGCGTGACGGTCGGATCGTCGCGATCGGGCGTCTCGACGAGCGCGGCCGGCGGGAGATCGACGCAGACGGTCATGTCGTTTCACCCGGATTCATCGACGGTCATACGCACATGGACGCCCAGATCGCGTGGGACCCGCTGGGTACGTCGTCGTGCTGGCACGGCGTCACGAGCGTGGTCATGGGCAACTGTGGCTTCACCCTCGCCCCTGCCCGCGCCGATCAGCGCCACCTGGTCGTGCGCAACCTCGAACGGGCCGAGGACATCTCGGCTGCTGCGATGGCTGCCGGCATCAACTGGACGTGGGAGACCTACCCCGAGTATCTCGACGCGCTCGACCAGTTGCCCAAGGGCATCAACTACGCCGGCTACGTCGGTCACTCCGCACTGCGCACCTGGGCCATGGGCGAGCGCGCCTTCGAGGACGAGGCGACGCCGGAGGACCTCGCTGTGATGGCCCGCGAGCTGCGCGCCTCGCTCGAAGCGGGCGCGATCGGGTTCACCACGTCACGAACCTTCAACCATCAGACCTCCGACGACCGACCCGTCGCCTCACGGCTTGCGGCATGGTCGGAGGTCGAGGCGCTCGTGCAGGTCATGGGCGACGCCGGCGCAGGCATCTTCGAGCTGGCCGGTGAGGACGTCGGCCGGGACGAGGAACGCCGCGACGAGTACTTCGGTCGGTTGCGCCGTCTCGCCGTGCAGACCGGTGTGCCGTTCACGTTCGGTGTTGCATCCGGCCGCCGCCCCCAAGGTGAACACCTTGCACTGTTGGACCTGATCGACCGGACCTCGGCCGAGGGGGGCCGCATGTTCGGCCAGGCGCATGCCCGTGAGTTCAACGTGGTGCTGTCCTTCAAGACGCAGATTCCGTTCGACGGTCTTGCGGAGTGGAAGGAGTTCCGCACCTGGCCGCTCGACGAGCAGCGAACCGCCTTGCAGGACCCTGCCATGCGCGAGCGCCTTCTTCGGGCGGCGAGGGAAGGATCATGGGCGAAAGGCGTCGGCGCCGAGGCCCGCAAGCCCGAATGGGACTGGATTCGGGTGATGGATTCGCCACTTCCGCCGTGGCCGAGCGTCGCAGAGGTTGCCGCAAAGCGCGGAGTTTCGCCGGAAGAAGCGATGATCGACCTCGCGGTCGAGTCGAACTTCGAGCAGTTCTTCCTCCAGCCCATTCTCAACGGCGATCAAGACGTGGTGCTGGAGATCATGCGCCATCCCCGTTGCATCCCGACCTTCTCCGATTCGGGTGCCCACGTCAGTCAGTTGATGGACAGCTCGATCCCCACCCACGTGCTCGGACACTGGACCCGCAACCAGCAGGCGTTCACGATCGAGGAGGCGATCCGCAAGCTCACGTCGATGCCTGCGGGGATGTGGGGCTTCCACGACCGCGGTCTGGTCCGCGAGGGGCTGAAGGCCGACCTGTGCATCTTCGACCCGGACACCGTCGCGCCAGCGATGCCCGACGTAGCGCACGACCTCCCGGCAGGAGCGACGCGGCTGGTGCAGAAGTCCGTCGGCATCGCAGCAACCGTGGTCAACGGGGAGGTGCTCATCGAGAACGGCGAGCACACCGGTGCGTTCCCCGGTCAGGTTCTGCGCGGCCCGCTGACCCGCCGCTGACAACGAGCTGTACGGCCGGCTGACGACGTCGGTCTTCGACTCGAAATTCAGAAGTCGACCAGCAGCTGTTCAGGACCGCGGAAGGTGATGTTGGGTGAACTCCAGATCTTCTGGTCCTCGACCATTCGCAAACTGGGCAACCGGTCAACCAGCGCCTCCAGCACGAGCACCGCCTCGAACTTGGCCAGATTCGCACCAAGGCAGTAGTGCATTCCCTTCCCGAACGAGATGTGCTGAGCGGCGTTCGGACGGTGGATGTCGAACTCGTCGGGATGGTCGAACAGGTCGGCCTGCCGGTTGGCCGAGGCGAAGTTCATGAAGATGCGGGTGCCTGCGGGCAGGGAAACGCCTCGGAGTTCGGTCTCCCGGGTCGTGACGCGTCGCCACGAAATCTGACTCGACTCGAACCGCAGGACCTCCTCGACCGCGTTGGGGATCAGGGAGGGATCGGCGACCAGCTGGTCCCATTGGTCCCGGCGAGGTAGGAGACAAAGCAGGCAGTTGCAGATGAGGGCCGTGACCGCTTCGTGGCCGGCGAAGCTCAATCCGTAGAGGATCGACTCCACCTCACGGTAGGTGAGGTCGGTGGCATCGGCTTCATGGGCGGCCAAAAGCTCCGACGCGAAGTCGTCGCCCCGGTTCGCCTGCTTGGTCGCGGTGAATGCCCGGCAGTAACGCCAGTAGGCCAGCATTTTCTCGGCGATGACCGCTTGCTCATCCTCACTTGGCCGGCCCCACGAGAAGGCCTTGCGGTCGGCGCACCAGTGCTTCAGTCGCTCGTCGTCGGCCTCGGGGAAACCGATGAACCGAAACACTGTCTCACCCGGAAGAGGGAAGGCGAACGCATCGATGAACTCGATCGGTTCACCCGTTGCCGCCTTGGACGCGATCATGTCGTCGATCAATTCGCCCGAACGTCGGCGCACGTAGGGCTCGAGCGTCTGCAGCCGACGCCGGGAGAACCCTTGGCGGGTGTACTTGCGAATGCGGCCGTGGTCGGGGGCCTGGCGGTTCGACATGACCTTCTGCGGGTTGAAGTCAGGGGCGGCGAGGACCGCCCTCGCTTGCTCGCCGAGGGGGAACACCGGATCCTGAACGATTTCCGACGAGTACACCTCCGGCTGGTTGAACACGTCGAGGATGTCGACCATCTCGGTGATGACGACGTAGCCCAACTGCTCGGCGTAGAACATCGGACCATCGGCGCGCAACGCGCTGGCAATGGGGTACGGGTCGACCAGGTAGTCCTCGTTCAGCGGACTCCACTCGTGATTCACCGGGCAACCCAGCGGCGCCGGCGGGGCGGCGTCACGAAGCTGGTGGTAGTCATCGGCCATCGTCCGATCCTAGGCAACGAACAATGGGGAAACCCTTCGACCGACAGCGGAGGCCTCGAGGGGCGGCGAGTCCACCGGTCGCACTAGGGTCGCCCGGGTGACCACCAACGAGACCTCCACCGTGACGACCGGCGGCATTTCCCTGGCCCGACAACTGGCGACCGAAGGGGTGACCCACATCTTCGGCATCCCCGGCGTCCAGCTCGACTACGCCATGAACGGCTTGTCGAAGTACGCCGACGAGATCACCTTCATCGCCACCCGCCACGAGCAGACCGCCACGTACGCGGCCGACGGCTACTCCCGGTCGACGGGCAAGATCGGCGTGGGCCTCGTGGTACCCGGACCGGGCGTCCTGAACGCAGGCGCCGGTCTGGTCACCGCGTTGGCCTGTTCGTCCAAGGTTCTGTTCCTCGCCGGTCAGATACCGACCCGCGGCATCGGCGCCGGCCTGGGACTGTTGCACGAGATTCCCGACCAATCGGGTCTCATCGCCCAACTCTGCCGGTCATCGACGTTGGTCACCGATCCCGACCAGGTCGCGGGTGCCATCCACGGTGCGATGGTGGCGCTGGCTGCCGGCCCTGGGCCGGTTGCCGTCGAGATTCCACCCGACGTCCTGTACCGCCGCACCGACGGGCCGGCCATCGGCGCCGAGCCGTGGGGTACCCCGCCGGCCGGCGTCACGGCCGACCTCGACGCCGCGGCCGAGCGATTGGCTGCAGCCGAACGACCGGTCATCTACGTCGGCGGCGGCGGGTGTGCGGCCGAGGCGTGGAACGAATTGGCAGCGTTGGCCACCACGCTCGGCGCGCCATTGATCTCGAGCCCCAACGGCAAGGGCGCCTTCGACGACCGCCATCCCCTTGCGGTGCTGCCATTGGGCCACAAGGAGCTTCTGCACCGCGCCGACGTCGTGCTGTTCGTGGGAACCAGGGCGCTGAACGGACAAGGTCGACCCCTCGATGTGGCTCCCGAAGCCGCGCTCATCTCGCTGAACAACGACCCCCGCGCCTTTCTCGCGCCCCGGACGCTCACCCAGACGATCACCGGCGATGCGCGAACCGGCTGTGCCGCGCTAGTGGAACGGCTCGGGGGCAGCGCTCGTGAGCCGTGGTGCCACGACCTCGACGAGATCCGCGAGTGGATCCAGTCGGAGTTCGCTCCGCTCGAACCACAGCGGTCCTACGTGGCGGCTCTGCGGGCCGCCCTGCCCGACGACACCGTGCTGGTGAACGAGCTCACACAGGTCGGTTACGCCGCCCGACAACTCTTCCCGGTGCACCATCCTCGGAGCTACCTCGACCCCGGCTATCAGGGCACGCTCGGCTATGGCTACCCCACGGCGATCGGCGCCGCGGTTGGCAACCCGCACCGACCGGTGGTCTCGCTCAACGGAGATGGCGGCTTCGGCTACGGCCTGTCCGAGATGGCGACGGTCATGCAGTACCAGCTCCCGCTGGTCGGAGTCGTCTTCACCGACGGCGCCTATGGCAACGTCCGCCGGATGCACAAGCAACAGTTCGACGGCGTGCACCACGGGACCGACCTCACCAACCCCGACATGTTGAAGCTGGCCGATGCCTTCGGCATGACCGGTTATCGGGCGAACTCGCCCGAGGAGTTCGGCCAGGCCCTTTCCGACACCATTGCGGCCAACGAGCCCTGCCTCATCGACGTCCCCATGGGCGAACTTCCCGACCCATGGGCCATCGTCGGCCGCCCCTGGACCGCCCGCTGACCCTTCCCCCCACCGTTCTTTGCAGCGAAATCCACGTCCCACGTGGCTTTCGCTGCAAATTTCGTGGGTCAGCCGTGCCAGCCGCCGTCGACGACGAACTCCTGGCCGGTGACGAAGCCGGCGGCGTCGCTCGACAGGTAGAGCGCCATGTTCGCGATGTCCTCGGGGACGCCGATGCGGCCGATCGGGGCGCTGCGGGCCATCTTGGCGAGGGTCTCGTCGTCGAAATTCCCCTGAGCGAGCATGTCGGTGTCGATGAAGCCAGGGTGGATCGAGTTCACCCGAATGTTGTTGCGACCGAGTTCCTTCGCCGCGATCTTGGTCATGCCCCGGACCGCCCATTTCGACGCGCCGTACGCCGATGATCCGAACAATCCCTGCATGCCCGCGACCGAGCTGATGTTGACGATCGACCCGCCGTTGCCGGCGTCGATCATGGCTCGCGCTGCCGCCCGCATGCCGAGGAAGACGCCGGTCTGGTTGACCGCGATCGTGACATTCCAGTCGTCGACATTGGTGTTGACCAGACGACCCATACGGGCGATGCCGGCGTTGTTGATGAGCACATCCAGGCGACCGTGACGGGCGATCACGTCGGCAACCACCGCGTCCCACTCGGTTTCGGAAGTGACGTCGAGGTGCACGTATTCGGCGCCGTCGATGGATCCGGCGGTGCGCTCGCCCTCCTCGTCGAGCACGTCGGCGAGGATGACCGTTGCCCCGCGTGAGGCGAACAATCGACCTTCGGCCGCACCTTGACCCTTCTCACGACCACCTCCGGTGATCAGGGCAACGCGGCCTGCCATCTCTCGTCCGGGCTCGCTCATGTTCGTACTCCTCGGCCGGGCCTCGGTCGGGCGTCGGTCAAGTGCTGGTCTAGCCGAGACCGCTGCAGTACTTCACATCGGCCCAAGCGAGCGGGCTACCACGCACGAACGACCGATCGCCTAGGACCACCACCAGGCTTGCTCGAGGCGGTCACGATCCACGTGGCGCACTCCGGCGCGGCGAACAGGGTCGGGGAGTAGACGGTGCCCGTCGGCGCTCCGAGGTTCGTGAAGCAGAACGTGATCGTGTCCCCGACCGAAGCCGTCACCCTCGACGACTTCGCGGTGACCGTCCCGGTCGATCCCGTGGTTCCGCTGAAGGTGCCGATCACGCTGCTTGTTGACGAGCGGGTGAGGGTCCACGCACCTGTGACCACAGCCCCGGGAACGACGACGTTGGAAGCGTTGCTGACGGTGATCGTTGCCGAGCCTGCGCTGCCCTGACGGCTCGTCGAGCCGGTCACGACGACCGACGAAACATCGATCGGAACCAGCGGACTAGTCGCATTGATGAGGACGCTGGCGCTACCGATCAGGCCGGTGTTGTCGGTGACGGTCAACGTCGCGGTGTAGGAGCCGACGCTCGCGAACACGTGGCTGGGGTTCTGAAGGGTGCTGGTGCTCCCGTCGCCGAAGTCCCACAGATACCCGACGACCGAGCCGTCGGAATCAGTCCCCGAGCCGGTGAAGTCGACGGTCAACGGCGCCAGGCCGGTGGTGACCGACGCCGAAGCCGAAGCCACCGGCCGCTGCGACGGGGACAGCAGGGTGCCGGTCAGGCGGTACCGACCGAGACTCCCGTAGTCGGTGTACCCGGCCGTGAGCGGATCGGCGTAGCCGACACCGTCCAGGTGCACGGTGTAGATTCCCACCGGGATGGTCAGCGAGAGGCTGGCGCCGAGGCCAGAAGCGACATCGCTGTTCGTCGTCGCCGACGCCGGGTCCGAGGCGGCCACCAGGGCACCGGCACCGTTTCGTACCTCCATGCTGATGTCCAAGTTGGGGCTGACGGTCGCGGGGTTCGCGCTCAACGTCATGGATCCGCCGGTCGTCGAGAAGATGAAGACATCGGTATCGGCCGGCGTGCCGATGATGCTGTCGAGGGTGAACTCGGCATCGGTGAGTACGGTCGCGGTCGAGACGCCGTTGCCGTGATCATCGGCCGCAGCGGCCAGGCCGTTGCCGGCCATGATCGAATAATCGTCCTCGGTGCGGTTGGCCCCGCCGTACTCGCCTTTCGACCACTGCACGATCGGCCGGTAGTAGCCGACTCCCATGATCGGCGCCCACTAGCCGTGGCCGGTGTAGTAGGAAGCCGAGGAGGTGCCATCGTGGCCCAGGCCCAGGTTGTGGCCGGCTTCGTGCGAGGCGGCTTCCGCCGCGGCCTTCGTGCCCGTCGTGAACACGAACGCGGGCTGATAGTACGACCCGATGTTGTCGAAGACCCCGACGTAGGCGATACCCCCGCAGCCGCACGCGCTTCCGATCGAGTTGTTGCCGGTCGTCATCAACACGCGGGTTCCGTACACCTGGTCTGACGAGTCGGCCCGGTTGACGGCGGCCGAGCCGAGGTCCTTGGTCGTCACGTTCACGGCGAAGGGAGCGAAGTCCTCGGCGACTCGTGCCCAGATGCTGTGGATCGCCGTGAGTTCGGTGGTCGAGTAGGAGCCGGGTGTGCCGTCTTGGCTCCACGGCTCGACAACGATCGATGCGCCGTACGACGAGTTCCAGGCGGTGCCCGAGATGGTGTCGCCGGTGAAGTCGAGATAGATGGTGCGCGACGAACCCGGCTTGCTCTGGAGCTCGAAGGTGTCCGCAAGGTTCACCGGGTTGCTGAGCACGGGATCAGGGTCGCCAATCGGGACGTTGGCCTCCTCGATGATGAACAACTTGCCCGTCGGGTCGACCCAAGTGGCCGGATCGTCGAGCAGGTGATCGAGACGGGCCGGTGAGATGTCGGGATTCCGTGCAGCCACCTCCGCCAGGTTGTCCGACGCCTCGGCAATCGCCTCGGCGGCGGGAAGCGACTCGTCGAACAGATTCGAGGGCTTGGACGCCTTGTCACTCACCGCTGCGGGTGCCTCCGGCGACA
>JAQCHM010000421.1 GCA_027730885.1 Actinomycetota bacterium
AGATGCCGTCGGTGTTCTGGTCGACGATCCCGGCGTTGACGTACTTCTCCTGATCGACGATCGGCACGAACCGATTGGTCATCGGATTGAGGAAGGTGTGTGTCATACAGACGTCATCGCGTCGGCAGTGTTCATAGATGTCGCGAGCCGCTTTGGCCCGCGCGGGGTCCTTGGCCCCCCAGATGTGGCCGGCGACGGCGACGGACGTTATACAGGCATTCATGTAGTCGGGCGCGCGTCCCATCAGTCCTCCGGTGACCTCGCTCCAGGCGCCGAACGCGGCGCTCCGTCGTCGAAGGTCGTCCTTGGATCGGGGCTCGATGAAGGAGAGGTGGGCACGATCGCCGTCCGGGGTCTCGTACGTGAGCAGATCTTCGAGATCTGGGTTGTTCTGGAAGTCGTAGTACTGGGCGACGGTGAGTGCGGTGTTCCGAAGGCCGGGTTCCGTGGTGGGATCTTCGATCCGCCGGCCGTCGATCCAGAACTGGCGGTCGTCCTTCAGCCCGGCCAGGTACTGCTCGCCCGTGCGTAGTCCCATGGTGCTCCTTGCTTGCGTTCGGTCCTTGCTTGCGTTCGGACAGTGGAGCCATTATCCCTGGTACGGGCGCTCGTGGCAAAGAACTGAGGCAAACCAGTTTCGATCGAAGGATTCCCACTACCTTCGTGACGGCACCGATCGGCCAAGCCCGATTCTCGACTCCTCCCCGGCTGATCCCAACACCTCGAAAGGACCCTCCTCACGGGTATGACCGATGCAGAACGCCGCAGCGCGGCCGATGGTCTCGTGCACGCCGAACTCACCCGGCAGTGGATGGAGCCCATCACGCTCACCTATGAGAACGCCGACATCGAGGACGCATACGCCATCGGTGAGATGGTCACCGCCCTCAAGGTTGCCAGTGGTCGTGTGGTCAAGGGCCACAAGGTGGGCCTGACGTCGAAGGCCATGCGGTCGATCACGGGGGCCACCGAGCCCGACTACGGGACGATCTTCGACATCTGGTTCGTCGACGAGGGCTCGAAGGTGTCGCTCAGCACGCTCAATCGTCCATTGGTCGAGATCGAGTTGGTCTTCGTGTTGGAGAGCGACCTCGGCGGTCCGTCGGTCAACGCGGTCGACGTCATCCGGGCCACCGACTACATCCTGCCCTCGGTCGAGGTCGTCGACGGCCGCTACAGCAAGCGGGGCAAGCCCGGCGTGGTCGACAGCATCGCCGACGCGGCTTCCTGCGGCTTCACCATCGTGTCGGGCAACCCGCAGCAGCTCACCGACATCGACCTGCGGCACGTGGCCGGCGCTCTGTACAAGAACGGTGAGGTCGAGGAGTCGGGCACCGCGGCAGCGGTCATGGGCAACCCCATCAACTCCGTTGCCTGGCTGGCCCGCAAGCTGCATGAGTTCGGGGTCAAGATGGAAGCGGGCCACACCGTGCTGTCGGGCTCGTTCATCCGGGCCCACCCGATCGAGGCGGGCGACTCGTTCGTCGCCGACTTCGGTCAGCTCGGTCAGATCAGCTTCGGTTTCACCGCGTAGGCACTCGGACTGATACCTCACCAACACAAGGGAGATGAGAAACCATGGCAGATGAATCCACCCGCCCCGTCGTCCTCACCGACGACATGCGCATGAAGCTGAATGCAGTGTCAACGGCAACGCTCGCCGGACAGCTTCAAGCCCGGGGGATGCGCAACTCCTTCCTCAGCGGACTCAAGCCGCTGAACGAGGACCAGCGCATGCTCGGTTACGCCCACACGCTGCGGTACGTGCCCAAGCGAGAGGACTTCGAGCGCCGCGAGCAGGGCCCGAACGCCCAGCGCCGCGCCGTCGAGTCGATCGAGCAGGACGAGATTCTGATCGTCGAGGCCAGGGGTGAGGCCCACGCCGGGACCATCGGCGACATCTTCGCCCAACGGGTGAAGTCGCTGGGAGGTGCCGGTGTGATCACCGACGGCGCCCTGCGGGATACGCCGGCCATCGCCAGGATCGGCCTGCCCGTGTACCACCAGTCGTCGCACGCCGCCACGCTCGGCCGATTCCACACCCCGCTCGACCATCAGATCCCGATCGCCTGCGCCGGAGTCACCGTTTTCCCGGGTGACATCATCGTGGGTGACGGCGAGGGCGCGGTGGTCATTCCGGCCCTCATCGCCGAAGAGGTCGCGAATGACGCCTATACCCGGGAGATCGAGGAAGAGTTCGCCTTCCTGAAGGTGGCCGAGGGCGAGAGCACCATCGGACTCTTCCCGCTGTCGGCCGCTCGCCGCCCCGAGTTCGAAGCGTGGCTCGAGACCCGCTGAGCGGTTCTGCAAGCAGACGCCACATCAGCTTCGTACCACAAGGCGCGGATCTCCCAGAAGGGGGTCTGCCCCTTGCAGTTCGGTTGGTGGGGTCAGGCGAGGACGGCCGCACCGGCGGAGGCGACGATCGTGTCCTCCTCGGCCGATCGGCCGGACACGCCGATGGTGCCCACGAGCTCGCCGTTCGATGTGATCGGGACGCCACCGCCGAACACGATGAGGCGGGGGGGTGTTGGTGATGCCGTGGACGAGCGCGGGTTCGTCCTTGATGAAGCCCCACCACGCATCGGTTGGCATTCCACCGAACCCGGCCTCCGTGAACGCCTTGTTGGCCGCGATGCCGGCCGAGAGGCGGGGCGCCCCGTCCATGCGGGCCGACATCACGGGCTCGCCCGTTTCAGCGGGAACGGTGATGCAGAAGCGCAGGCCGAGGTCAGCCGCTTTGTCCAGCGCGCCATCCAGTACTTTTCGCGCGCCGTCGAGGGTGATGGATTGGGTGGGAATGGTGTCAGCCATGTCTCATCTCGATCCGTGTGGTTCGTTGGGGCGGTGAAGCTCGGAGTGCTAAAGTGAGTGGAGTCATATTTGCCCTTGCCAACCCGCAGGACCCTGGAATGGACGCATGGACGCATGGACGCATGGACGTCGGCATCATCATCGGTGAAGCAACCCCGCTCAGCTGGGAGTGTTGGAAGCATGTTGTACACCTGATCGAAGGCCTCGGCTTCCACTCGCTCTTCCGATCCGATCACTATTTCAACGGCAAACCGAAAGACGCCATCGATGTCTGCCTGAGCTTTGATCTTGACCCCTGTTTCCGGAGTCCTGAACGAAGGATTCTGTTATGGGAAGACGTACGAAGTTTGAT